>DKLW01000019.1:18317-18500 GCA_002455835.1 Fidelibacterota bacterium UBA6630
AAAGGCATAAATGCCCTGTCCCTTTATATCATGAGGATAACCAACAACTGCGGCTTCAGCAACGCCTTCCGCTTTACCAATCCCACCTTCCACTTCGGCCGTACCAATCCGATGGCCAGATACATTAAGTACATCATCGACACGGCCTGTAATCCAGTAGTACCCATCTTCATCTCGACGGGC
>DKLW01000007.1:0-1152 GCA_002455835.1 Fidelibacterota bacterium UBA6630
TCTTGATGATCCTTCACCATAATTCTCATCTCCAACTATAAGTGTAGGCACTCCATTAAATTTATAATCTCGCTGTACATCCGGAACCGGGCCATATTCACCATTAAGTTGATTCTTAACAGAATTGACTTCATCAGTATAAAAGTTCACAGCACCAGTGAGCATATTATTTGAAATATTGTCTAAATGTCCACGAAAGCGTAGCCAAGGACCCGCCATGGAAATATGATCAGTTGTACATTTCCCTTTTGCTTTGATAAGCAATTTTGCACCAGTGATATTTTGGCCATCCCAAGGTGCAAAGGGTTTTAAAACCTGCAGTCGCTCCGAATTAGCGTCAATAACAACTTCTACATCAGCTCCATCTTCTGCAGGGGTCTGATAGCCCAAATCTTCAACTTCAAATCCTTTTTCTGGGAGATCGTAGCCGGTTGGTGCTTCCAGCATGAAGGTTTTTCCATTTTCATTGGTCAATGTATCCGTGGCGGGGTTAAATGTTAAATCCCCTGCAATGGCGATAGCCGTAACCAATTCAGGCGACCCTACAAAAGCGTGGGTATTGGGGTTTCCATCCGCCCGTTTGGCAAAGTTTCGATTAAAAGAATGGACGATTGTATTTTTTTCTTCTTTTTCAGCACCGGTGCGAGACCATTGACCAATACACGGTCCGCATGCGTTGGCAAATACGCTGGCGCCCAATGCATCGAATGTATCAATAAAACCATCCCGTTCGATGGTGTATCGGACTTGTTCAGAACCGGGTGTAATGGTGAAATCTGCTTTTGTTTTTAATCCTTTATCCACGGCCTGTTGTGCGATTGAAGCAGAACGTGAAATATCCTCGTAAGAGGAATTGGTGCATGATCCGATTAGGCCCACTTTTACATCGGTTGGCCAATCGTTTTCTTCAGCTGCTTTTGCCATTTCAGAAATGGGTGTGGCTCGATCCGGTGTAAAAGGTCCGTTCAAATGGGGTTCCAGGTCGGATAAATTGATTTCAATGACTTGATCAAAATATGATTCAGGATCGGAATACACTTCAGGATCCGCTTTCAAGTGTTCGGCAATATCATCGGCTAATTCTGCAACTTCTTTACGTCCTGTGGCTTTGAGATAATTCGCCATGTGTTCATCGTACCCAAACATGGATGT
>DKLW01000007.1:1555-3250 GCA_002455835.1 Fidelibacterota bacterium UBA6630
CCTTCACCAAAGTATTCTACAATGGCGCCTGTCCCGCCCTTTACAGTAAGGATACCTGCCACTTTCAGAATCACATCTTTAGCAGATGTCCATCCGCTCATTTCACCAGTGAGTTTTACACCAATGAGTTTGGGGAATTTCAATTCCCATGGCATACCGGCCATAACGTCTACAGCATCTGCACCGCCAACACCAATAGCCACCATACCGAGACCACCAGCATTGACTGTATGGCTGTCGGTCCCAATCATCATTCCACCGGGAAAAGCATAATTTTCAAGGACAACCTGATGGATAATACCTGCACCGGGCTTCCAAAAACCAACTCCATATTTATTTGATACAGATTCCAAGAAATCATAGACTTCGCTATTCACATCCTTGGCCACATCCAAATCTGTATCAGCGCTTACTTTAGCTTGAATAAGATGGTCACAGTGAACTGTTGAAGGGACGGCCACTTTGTCTTTCCCCGCCATCATAAATTGGAGTAAAGCCATTTGTGCGGTGGCATCCTGCATGGCCACACGGTCCGGATCAAAATCCACATAAGATTCCCCGCGAACATGGGCCTCTGTGGCATCCCCTTGAGAAAGATGACTGTACAATACTTTTTCGGCGAGGGTTAATGGGCGACCGACAATCGAACGGGCGGCAGCAATTCGGCCAGGCAAACGATTATAAAGGGCTTTGATCATATTTAGGTCAAACACAAGAAATCCTTAATTTTAAAGCGTGGGTGCATATCAACAGTAAAAATTCGTGATAAATTGAAGGTGAAATTAAGCTTTTTTGCCGTCGGAAACAATTTCAATACAGGCAAGAAATATGAAGTTGTAAAAAAAGATAAAAGGCATTCATCATCCATCCAATATATAGTCTAAATTTTATCCCCATGAGACGCGCCCAAATTCTTCTTCTCCTATTTATTTCATCTCAGTTGATGATGGCACAAACCCAATGGAAAGTAATTTCTAATCGCGCCGATGAATTGGTTATTCATCTATCATCAAGTCCACAATCTCCTCATGATTTGTCACCCATAAACCTCCTAATAGGATTACCAGATTCAAATCTACCTAGTATCCAAATCAGAGAAAGTGCATCACAACCCCATCCATTCAATGACATGAGTTCTAACACAACCAAATGGATTCATCAGCAAATGGTGAACGGACTTCATACGGGGACGCTGCAGATTAGTCCCACTACTGAAAATGGGACCTATATACAAGATCAATGGATTACAATCCGGTTTAGAAATCCGAACAGAATAGAAAGCAGAATTTCAGCTCACCAACAGGAAATGCTATCTCCTAAAATCATCAATTGGAATAGGGCCAAAAATTGGATCAAACCAAAAAAACGAAGCATTCATAAAATAAAAACTATTCCTGATGGCCATTGGATAAAAATGAACGTCAAGGCAGATGGAATGGTTAAAGTTTCAGGAGAGGAACTCCGCAAACATATTCCAACAAACAGTAATTTTGATCCCAGAAGTATCATGCTATTTACAGGCTCGGCATTTGGTCGGGATCGCACATACGATCTCACCCAAAAATCCGTATCAAGTACTACTATCCCTGATAACTTGATTGAACTCCCTATTTCAATCTCAGGTGAATCAGACGGAAATATGTCCGAAACCGATATTCTGTTTTTCTATGCCCAGGGCCCTAGCGGCTTTGACCA
>DKLW01000036.1:0-48688 GCA_002455835.1 Fidelibacterota bacterium UBA6630
AACGGGGAATATTGTTGCCGATGGCCCACTTAGTGTGGATTATGGTGTATCCTACCGCCATTTTGAGACAGACCTAGTTAATCCACATAAATCGGGATTGGCCTGGGGGAACACCATCATCCGGCAAGGTGGTACATTTGCACAATCATTAAATCTTAATCATCCTGTCACTTTTACCACTGCCACAGGATCGTTTGGTATGATTGGAAATGAAAATGTTTCGACACGATACAGTAATACCAAACATAAAGCGACACTCTCATTAAATGGGACAGAATTAGCAGACATGGGATGGTCTCATTTGGGATTGAAATCGAACACATTTACTATTCCCGCGGGCCAGTTGATTGATGGCGAACAATCATTTCAAATCACCAACAATTCGGAGAATCCAAATTCGGAGCCCTATTTTGATTTTTTCACACTGGCATATACAAGGAAGCTGAACTACACCGCCCCTTTTGATTTTTTTAGTTCTGTTACTTCCAATGATATGACTTTTTCCATAACAGGAAATGGCCTGAATATTTGGAATATTACAAATACGGCCCATCCTGAAAATATCCCTGTTCGGACGGATGGTGATCAAACTACCATCCGCGTTTCCCTCCCTGAGGATACACTGCAACGATTTATGGTTTTTAATTTGGATGATATTGCCACTCACACAAATTTGATGGCTGTGGGTACCAAGACATGGAATCAATTACGGAATGCATCCAACACTGCAAATCATATCATCATAGGGCCGAACGCTTTCTCCAATGCGGCACAGCCATTGGCCGACCATCGACAAAATACTATATTTGCTTGTATCGAAGATATTTACAATGAGTTCTCAGGCGAAAATCAGGATCCCATTGCCATTCGCCATTTTCTGCAGTGGACACAAGAGAATTGGCCTCAAAAACCATTAACAGTTTTGTTTATGGGTGATGCTGATTATGATTATCGAAATATCACTGGACAATCCAAAATACATGTGCCTACAATTGAAGTGGGCACCAACTATTCTCATGCGACAGATGACAGGCTAGTGGCATTTAACGGCATTATCCCTGAAATGGCCACAGGACGGTATCCAGCCCGATCTGCAGAAGAAGTCACTGCATTTGTAGAGAAGATTGTGGCATTCGAGACCTCAATGCCGAAAGGACTTTGGAAACAACGGGTGACTCTCGTAGCCGATGACCCTGCACGACCCGAAAAGGAGTCCTATGAATTGTATGTGGGGAAAAGCCATACCCTAAATTCAGAACGATTGGCAAAATCAATTCCAGATTTTATGGAAGTGAAAAAACTTTATATGGTGGAATACCCTGAAGAAAACGATGGTTCAGTTTTTGGTGTCACCAAACCGGCAGCAACTCAAGCACTATTTAATCAACTCTCCAGTGGCACAACACTCATTAATTATATTGGCCATGGTAATCCCACACAATGGGCTCAGGAAAAACTGCTCATTATTAATGAATCCCGTAATGATGTTGAAAGCATAAAAACCCAAATGAAATTACCCATTTGGTTGGCGGGCACCTGTAATTGGGGCCAATTTGATGCTATTGACCGTGAATCATTCGCTGAAGAACTTATTCGAAAAGCAATGGATGGGGCATCGGCCGTCATTACCACCACTAGGGGGATAACGGTGTCCAGCAATATTAATTATTTAGAATCTATATTTGGTCAATTTTTTGATGGAGATTCTGTGTCCCAATCCACCTTAGGCACACTGTTGCAGTCCGTAAAAACCGGCGGTAGCGATGGGGAACTATTCCATTTATTTGGCGATCCAGCCATGCCATTGTCCATCCCATCTCAATTGGTTCGATCAGCTACAGTATCTCCGGATACATTGGCTACACTTGAGGTGGGTACTTTATCAGCACAAACGCCATTTGATTCGGGCGAAGGATACCTCGTATTTAAGGACGGCACCAATTATAAAACAGAAACATTTCAATTTGCATCCAAACAGGAGACCATGACCTATTTGGCGAATGGCCCCACTTTATTTAGAGGAACATTCACATTTTCTAACGGTAGCTTATCGCCGCAGTTTCGCGTCCCGAAAGATATAACTTATTCAAAAAATAATGCCAAATTACGATTCAATATTTCTGACGGAAGTTATAACGAAGCACTGGGCGCTGTTGCTGATATTCCCCTTACCTTAGGCACACCATCTACAGATACAGAAGGGCCCATCATTACATTTGAAACTCAGGACGGGCGCATGCTTCGTTCCGGTGATCATATTCCTATTGATGAAATACTGGTGATTCGATTATCCGACCCTTTAGGAATAAACCTGACCGGAGAAAAAGGGCATGAATTAATGATTGTCGATCCTGTAACTGAATTAAAAATGAATGCTGTGGATCAATTTATTTATGATACCAATAGCTTAAATACGGGTACGATTCAGTTCCCCATTGATTCGGAAGACGATGCCATTTCTCTGGGTATCAGCGCATGGGATAATGCAAATAATCCAACTGAAATTCAGATTGAATTGTTTTTACTTAAATCCAAAAAACTGGATTTACTCCATGTCCTGAATTTTCCCAATCCCTTTGCCAATGATACACAGTTTACCTTTGAAGTCACTGCAACCGCATCCGTTTCCATCGATGTATATACCCTCGAGGGCCGGCGGATTAAGTCATTTTATCCAGAACAATTTACCTTGGGGTACCACCGCATACCATGGGATGGTCGAGATGAATTTGGTAATCGTTTGGCCAATGGCGTTTATTTATATAAAATGACCGCTGAAAATGACGGCCAAAAAATTAATCATATTGGGAGGCTCGCTATATATCGATGAATAATTCTATCATACTTGCATCCGGTTCGCCTCGGCGGAAACAATTATTAGAACAAATTAATTTTTCTTTTCAAGTGGTACCAAGCCAAGTGAATGAAGATTTTTCTATTGGGCTCAATCCTCCTGGTTTTGTAGAACATTATGCAAAAGCCAAAGCACTTGATGTAGCAAAAGGCTATCCGGATCAATTTGTGGTTGGGGCAGATACAGTGGTGGTTTTTGATGGAAATATAATAGGAAAACCCAAAGACAGAGATGACAGTTTTCGGATGCTTTCTTTACTATCTAGTCAAACCCATTCTGTATACACGGGCGTATCAATTCAATGCCTATCATCTGGAGTTGACGATACCTTCCATGGGAAAACTGATGTTACATTTAATGCTTTATCTGATAATGATATATTAAATTATATTGATACTTATCAACCTTTTGATAAAGCGGGAAGCTATGGCATTCAAGATTGGTTCTCTGTATGTGTCGATCGAATTGATGGCTGCTTTTACAACGTAATGGGCTTCCCTCTTTCATTATTTTATCGACACTTTTCTGCTCATATAAAATAATTGAATTGGAGTTGATAAAAGGGTTTTACTCATGGAAATCATTCATGTAACTTTTCCGCCCTTATGTCTGAGTTTTATACAGAATTAAAAGCACTCCGGGAAGAACGGGGTATTGATCTCGAAGAAATTCACCATCGCACGAAGATTAGTTTGGCCTCACTTAATGCAATTGAAAATGGTCAATTCATCCAGCTGCCACACACTTATATGCGGTTATTTGTAAAAGCATATGCTACTGAAATTGGAGCTGATGCAGAAGAAACATTAAGCCAACTGGAGACCTTCCTTGGCAATAAACCTGCTCCCTCAACATCGAAAAAAGAGGAAGACCAGGAAACACCTGAATCGCATCCATTGACGGAGTCTGAATCTGCAGATCTCTCAGTCCCAAACCGATCCGCAAAAAATATGCGTAAGGATATGGTTACTGGCATCATATTGGTGGCTATTTCCATTTTTGCCATTTATATCATTCGCGTTGTTAATGCTGAAGAAGCGGCAAAGGCCCCTATGGAATATCCTAGCGAATTTGAGGAAGAAGGCCCCATCACCGATCAAATGCTTCAAAATGATTATGACGTCTTAACCCAATCCACTCAAATTATGGAAGCAGAAGCGCCATATACTTTGAAGTTGGCGACGGCAGAGCGAGTGTGGTATCGCTCTCAATCAGATACCCTTTCACCAGCCGAAGCAGTCCTCCCGATCGGAGACAACCGTCTCATCGAATTCGGGGATTCTCTTGAAATCCTTTTTAAGCATACAAAAGGTTTAAACCTCTACTTGAATGGATTAACCCTAAACTCCTTTGATTCATCCCAAAATCCAGTCAAAATATCTCTTTCGACTGTAGATAAAACAGTCACAATTCAGCACTTCACTCCGAAGATCTGACCCCAAACTTTAAAGTCATTCTTTAGTCAAACGCCCCATCTACAGTGGGGAATATATATTTTTTTCATAAAATATATTGACATCTGTGGGGGATAAGGGATACATTGTGGGTAGTTGTGGGTAATAATCCCTAACATTTGGGCATGACTTTAAATCAAAATACATTTACTGGCGAATTTTCTTATTCATTGGATGCGAAGGGCCGCGTCAATATTCCAGCTAAATTTCGGAACGGGCTCACTGAGGATAATGAGCAATGCTTCGTAATAACACGAGGGATGGATCCATGTATTTGGGTTTACCCCGTCATCATTTGGCAGGCCATTGAAGATGAATTAAGGAAACTCTCTTCCCTCTCCCGTTTGAATCGATCGTTTGTAAGAAGTACGGTTCGATATGCGTCCACGGTCCAATATGACAAACAAGGCCGCATCGCCCTCACCTCTAACTTAATTGACTATGCTGAATTGGGCAAAGAAGCCTTGATTATCGGCATGGTAAATAAAATTGAAATTTGGAATCCCACATTACTGGATGCAGCTGATCAAGCATCCAAAAAAATTGAATCCTCTGAATTTGATGAATTGGCAAACCAAATTATTCTCTGAATCATATGACGATACCACAGGATTACAACCAACCTCATATTCCTGTGATGCTATCGGAAGTGACCCAATACTTAAACCTGCAGCGCGATGGCGTGTATCTAGATGGTACCGTTGGCGCTGGCGGGCACGCAGCACAGATCCTAGACCAACTTTCTTCTCATGGAAGGCTGATAGGACTTGATCGGGATGCGGAGGCACTGGACATTTGCAACGACCGTTTTGGTGCCTCCGCACGTCCCATCTCTACGCACCAGAAATCTTACCACCAATTTCCTGAAATACTCCAAGAGTTGGACGTACCTGAGGTGAATGGTATCCTCCTTGACCTTGGCCTTTCTTCCATGCAGTTGGATTCAGATATGCGTGGGTTTGCATTCGAATCTGAAGGAAATCTGGATATGCGGTTTAACGGCGATACTGGAGAAACTGCATCCGATCTGATTTCTCAGTTATCTGAGAAAGAATTGACTGAAATTATTTTTCAATATGGCGAGGAGCGGCATTCGCGTAAAATTGCACGATCCATCAAAGCCATGAAATCCATGACCACAGTTGCGGACCTCAAAGAGGCCATCCGCCGGTCTACCCCTCCACAACAACGATACAAATCCCTGGCGCGCGTATTTCAAGCCTTACGCATTGCCGTAAATGGTGAGCTAGATAAACTAAAATCTTTTCTCGATTCATTCGTGGATTATTTATCCATAAATGGTCGAGTGGTGATCATGTCTTATCACTCTCTAGAAGATCGGATGGTTAAGCACACCTTTCGCGCATTAAAGCAGGCAGGGAAATTGAATGTGTTGACCAAAAAGCCCATCATCCCCTCAGCGGATGAGCAAGCCCAAAACAGCCGGTCCCGTAGTGCCAAACTGCGGGCAGCAGAAAGGATTGCCTAATGCCGGTAAAAAGACGGAAACGGCGTTCAAAAAAGAATCGGGAATTTTTACAAACCCTCCTATTCTTCTCCACTACTATCCTCTCCATAGCAGGACTAATCGTTTACCTTTGGGTCTATACAGAGGTAGATGAAGCCATGCTGGCTATTGAGGTGCAAAATCAGGTTTCTAAAGAATTAGAGAATTCTGTGAAGGAACTCAAAATGGATATTGCCCAACTTTCTAGGGGAGATCGCATATCCTATGTTGCGCGGACTGAATTAAATATGGTACCTGCCGAACCTGAAACATTGATGATTTACATTGATGAAAATGCTTTCCCGGATTCACATTGACTAAAACTTATCTGAAATTTCGATCGCGGGTAACCGTTCTATCATTCTTCCTGATTTTTGCATGGGTATGCCTTACTGCCCGTCTTTTTCAGATAATGGTGATTGATAGTGCGGCTTACCGGGAACAGGGATTCAGGCAAAGTCAAAAAAATGAAACGTTACTGGCTGTCCGTGGGAATATTTACGATCGTCATGACCGTCCCCTCACTCGGAACATTATCCATTATTCTCTGGGGGCCCATCCATCAAAAATAAAAAATAAGCAATCCTTCTCCGAATTGATTGCTGAAGCTACCGGAAGAGAAGCAGAAAATTACATTGGTAAATTAGAATCAAAATCTGATTTTGTTTATTTAGATCGAAACCTTCGACGAGATAAAGTGGAATCTATTCTTGGTACCCGAATCGCCGGTCTTGTAATTGAACGCAAATCCAGAAGATCCTATCCCCATAGCAATGTGGCCGCACAAATTGTTGGTTTTACAGATGTAGATGACGAAGGTCTTATCGGGATCGAAAAAGAATTCAATACCCTGCTATCCGGAACGCCGGGATGGGTCGTAAAGCAGGTGAATGGTGAAGGTCGATCTCAAATTAAAACCAGTTTTCCTATGATGCTTCCGGTGGATGGTGCCAATATTCAACTCACTATTGATCTGGAGTATCAGAGCATTCTTCAAGAAGAATTGGCGCGCCGCGTAAATGAATCCAATGCTAAAGGCGCCATGGGGGTACTCATGGATCCTCAAACAGGCGCCATTCTCGCCATGGCCTCTCTACCGGACTATGATCCCAACCGGCCTAGCGCCTCTCCTACTGAGAACCAAAAAAATAAAGCCATTACAGATCAGTTTGAACCGGGCTCCACTTATAAAGTTGTTGCTGCCACGGCTGCAGTGGCTACCCAAACCGTATCCCTTTTTGACGAATTTTATTGTGAAGACGGCCAATTCACCGTCGCAGGGAAGACAATTACCGATCATGAAAAATTTGGTCTACTCACCTTTCCCCAAATCATCGCCCATTCCAGCAATGTAGGCACCATTAAAATAGCCCAAGAATTGGGACGAAATCCGCTTTATCAATATTCACGAGATTTTGGATTTGGAACATTAACAGGCATCCGATTCCCCGGCGAAATGCAAGGGACGTTAAGGCAGATTAAAGACTGGAGTGAAATATCTCTGGCTGAAGTATCAATTGGATATGAGGTGGGCGTAACCGCCCTTCAAATGGTTTCAGCCTATGCAGCCATCGCCAATGGCGGGTTTTTGCTCAAACCAAGATTGGTGGAGCAAATCCTTGGCCAAAATGGAAATGTAGTTTACGCTGAAAAGCCTGAAGTCATTCGAAAAGTTGCCGACCCTGAAATCATGGCTACTGTGAAAGATATGCTTGTAGAAGTGGTCAAAACAGGCACAGGAAGCAAAGCCCGTATCCAAGGGTGGTCCATTGCAGGAAAAACGGGGACAGCTCATAAATTTATGGATGGAAGCTATTCCGATAAATATATCTCCAATTTTGCCGGATTTTTCCCGGCTGAAAATCCGCAGGTGGTAGGCATTATTGTTTTAGATGAACCCAAATATGGACTCCATTGGGGCGGCTATGGTGCGGCACCTGTATTTCGACGTGTGGCCCAGCGTATTATCAATATGGATGATTCTATTCAATATCATAAACCAAAGACCAAACGGTTTAACACCGTGATTGCCGATAATCAAAATGTGACAGTGCCTACTTCTATCCCCGCACTGAATACCGTAAGCCCATATCCCCCTTATCAGGATGGTTACACTATCGTCCCTGATGTGCGCGGCATGAGTATCCGTAAGGCAAAACAAATTTTAATTGCAGCAAATTTGCGAGCTGATTTTACTGGATCTGGACATGTGGTTTGGCAAAGTCCAAAGCCGGGAACAAAAAAGTTGCCTGGGTCTATATGCACCATGGGATTGAATTAACATGGAATTAAAGCAATTAGTACAGGATATTGTTCAGGATGGGTTTACCATACCATTAGTGGAGATTTCCCATCTTTGCACCCATTCGGAAGAAGCGACAAATGGAAGTTTATTTGTGGCCGTTTATGGATCCTCATTTGATGGGCATGACTTTATTAATCAAGCGATAGACAATGGGGCATCTGCAGTCATATCAAATGGCCGCGATATGGGCAACCTTACTGTACCCAACATTAAAGTAGCTAATCCCCGATTGGCCGTAAGTCGTGTGGCTGCAACCTATTATGCCAACCCAACCAAAGAATTAACAGTAATCGGCATCACCGGTACAAATGGTAAAACCACGACCGCATCTATCGTCCAATCTATTTTTAAAGCCAATGGCATGAATTCTGCACAATTGGGTACACTAGGCATCATTGCTGATGGATTTACATCAGAAAAATCCTTAACCACACCTGATCCCATAAGTCTTCAAAAAATATTTAGAGACTTTGTAGATCAGGGCATCACCCATGTGGTGATGGAAGTTTCTTCCCACGCATTGGATCAATTGCGCATAGCGGATGTGGAATTTGATATTGCCGTATTCACCAATTTATCTCCAGACCATTTGGATTATCACCATACCATGGATGATTATTTCCATGCCAAATCAAAATTATTTCATGCTCTCCCCATTACCGGAACGGCCATCATCAATTTTGATGATCCTCGGGGTGAAGTCATGGCTAAGGAATCCCAAGCGCCTGTGGTTAAACTATCAAAAAATGGCGACGCGGATATTTATTTCTCAGAATTGTCTCAATCCATCCATGGTATCGAAGGCGTGATTAAAGCAGGAGGGCATGAAGTAAGAATCAATTCATCTATGGTGGGCGAATTCAATGTGGAGAATATACTCTCTGCAGTGAGTGTTGCCATTTCTTTGGGAATCAAACCAGATATCATTCATTCCGGTGTATCTGCTTGTGATTCCGTTGAAGGACGAATGGAAGTTTTTAATTTAGAAAATGGCGCCACAGTTATTGTGGATTATGCCCATACGCCCGATGCGTACGAAAAAGTTTTATCCACCATATCCGGAATGAAATATTCATCAGGTAAACTCCATGTTTTATTTGGCTGTGGCGGAGATCGCGATACAACCAAACGCCCAGAAATGGGACGAATTGCAGAATACTATTCAGATTTATTATGGATTACACCTGACAATCCCCGGTCAGAATCTATCACAGACATAAATGCAGAAATTCTAAACGGATTATCCACAGATAAATTTTGCATTTTTGATGATCGTGGAAAGGGATTGCAAAAAGCCATTTCTCAACTTGAATCGTCGGATATTCTTGTGGTTCTAGGGAAAGGTCGGGAAAATGGCCAAGAAATTGATGGGCAGACTCACCCTTACTCCGACATTGAAATTATTGAAAAGGCAGTCCATGCGAATTGATCTGCCCAACTCTACTCAATTTTCAAAAATATTTGAAAGGGCTTTGAGCCGACCGATTTATAGTGAAGTGACCGGTGTGGTTACTGATAGCCGCGAAGTGCAAAAAGGTGATCTTTATATTGCCATTCCCGGCGAACGTGTGGACGGTCACTCGTTCCTTAAAAATAGTTTTGAAGCAGGAGTCGCTGCTGCCTTAGTCAATAGGGTGAATGATGATTTAAAAGGTGAACAAATCCTCGTGAATGATCCGGTGAAAGCCATTGGTGAAGTATCCACGGCATGGCGTGATCAGTTTGATCTGCCTGTGATTGGCATCACTGGATCCAAT
The DNA here is from genome assembly GCA_002455835.1 of Fidelibacterota bacterium UBA6630. Classification (GTDB taxonomy): domain Bacteria; phylum Fidelibacterota; class Marinisomatia; order Marinisomatales; family TCS55; genus TCS55. The sequence continues at coordinate 9,878 of DKLW01000036.1, forward strand.
GGAAAAACATCTACAAAAGAATTGTTAAAGCATATTTTATCAGCCAAGTTTGATATCCATGCCACAGAGGGGAATTTTAATACATCTATTGGTCTCCCCCTCACCCTGCTTCAGCTTACGTCCTTTCATGGCGCCTCTATATTAGAAATGGGAGCAAATCAGCCAGGCGATATAGAAGAATTATGCCAAATTGGAAAACCTACTCATGGACTGATTACCAATATTGCCCCCGCTCACTTAGAAGGATTTGGCACCATTGAAGCGGTGGCCAAAACCAAAGGTGCAATGTTTGAATGCTTATCCAACGGCGTTGCCTTTGTGAATACTGCTGATCAACGTGTCATGGAGCTACCCATCAAAGGCGATTCTATAACGTTTGGACTTTCGCCTGATTGCGACTATCCTGCTGACATTCATCATGAAGATGATGGCACCATCACTCTCACTATCGATTCTGTAGAAGTGCCTACAAATTCGGTAAACTTATCCTTCGTAAAAAATGTGATTGCCTGTTCGGCTATTGCCAGAGAGTTGGGATTATCATGGGAAGCCATCATTGACCGCATTTTCACATTTCAGCCCCCAAAGGGTCGATGCGAAGTGAAAAACAATGGATCTATTATCATTATTGATGATACCTATAATGCCAATTTGGAATCGGCAATAGCTGCCATTGATTATTTAAAAGCCTTCAGTGGAAATGGCCAACGTATCTTTGTATTTGGGGATATGTTTGAATTAGGTGATTCCTCCATCGATCAGCATAAAGCCGTGGGTGAAAAATGTAATGAAGCAGCTTTATCTGCTGTGTACACTGTGGGCACAGAAACCATCGCCACTAATGGCGCAATCATCGACGTAGCCTATAATGAGCATTTTGATAATAAAGACGCACTAGTTGATACCTTGAAGGACAATATTCAAGATGGAGATAAGGTGTTAGTCAAAGGATCCCGGGGTATGCAGATGGAAACGATTGTAGAGGCATTGTTGGCTAACTGATGCTGTATCACATATTATATCCGCTACAAGAATTTTTTTCACCATTCAATGTGTTTCAGTACATCACATTTAGAAGTGCCAGCGCTGCAATACTGGCTCTGTTAATCAGTTTCATCCTCGGACCGGCCATTATTCGAAAACTTCGTCAATTTCAAATTGGTGAAGAAATTCGTGAGCATGGCCCAGCGAGCCATCATAAGAAAAAAGGCACGCCTACAATGGGGGGGATAATTATACTCATCGCCATTATCCTCCCCACCCTTCTTTTGGCTGACCTTACCAATCCATTTGTGCAGATTCTACTCATATCAACGGTGTGGATGGGGTTGATCGGTTTTATTGATGACTATCTGAAAACCATTAAAAAAATGAAAAAGGGATTGGTAGCTCGCTATAAACTGGGAGGACAAATACTCTTGGGTGTCATCATTACGTTTTGGATTTATAATACTCCCGCATGGGACAATTTTAGAACGGTCACATCTCTCCCATTCTTTAAAGATACAGTGGTGGATTTTGGCATGCTATATCCCGTAATGATTGTAATGGTAGTAACCGGCACATCCAATGCGGTTAATCTCACTGATGGCTTGGATGGTCTCGCCGCAGGATTATTGGCCATTTCCTTCACAGTATTTGCCTTTATTGCTTATATCAGTGGCCGTGTGGATTTTTCAGATTACCTTAATATCATTTACCTACCCGGTGCTGGTGAATTGACCATTTTCACTGCTGCCTGCGTGGGGGCTTGCATTGGGTATTTATGGTATAATGCTGCACCGGCAGAAATATTTATGGGTGATGTAGGGTCTCTCTCCACCGGAGCCGCATTGGGCACCCTAGCCATTTTATTGAAAAAGGAGTTTTTATTGGTCATCATTGGCGGTGTATTCGTGGCTGAAGCCATATCGGTCATCCTTCAAGTAGGATATTTTCGATACACTAAAATGAAATATGGCGAACCAAAAAAATTATTCCGCATGGCGCCATTTCACCATCATTTTGAATTAAAAGGGTGGCCCGAATCCAGAGTGGTTATCCGATTTTGGATTATAGGACTGCTACTGGCACTTCTCACTTTAAGTACGTTTAAAATTCGCTAATGGATATTTCTAACAAAAATTCTATCAATATTCAAGATGCCAAGATTACCGTCATTGGCTTTGGGCGTAGCGGTGAAGGTGCGTCTCGATTGGCCCAACATTTTGGCGCTAGTGTTTTCATAAGCGATGGCAAAACGGATGCCAAAATGAAATCTCGAGCACATCAATTGGAAGTAGAAGGGATCGATGTTGAATTAGGCGGACACAGCGATAAAATTTATGACGCAGAACTGTGGATTATTTCTCCCGGGATATCCCAGGATTCCCCAATTGTGATTGAAGCAAAATCCAAACATATTCCTGTGGTTAGTGAAATTGAATTTGCCAGTTGGTTCACCCAAGCACCCATAATTGGCGTAACAGGATCCAATGGTAAAACCACCACCGTCAATATTTTATATGAAATGTGTAAAACAGATCGCCTTTCCCCTGCATTGGCCGGGAATGTGGGCACTGCATTTTCCGACACCGTTTTGAACGATGTGATTAATCCACCATCAAATCGGGTTTATGTATTGGAAATTTCCAGTTTCCAAATGGAGCAGATTATTCACTTCAAACCATTCATTTCTGTCTTTTTAAATATTACACCTGACCATTTAGACCGTTACCCTACCTTGGATGAATATATCCAGGCAAAGCTCAATATGATTAATAATCAGGAGGAAGATGATCATATCATTTATAATGAAGATGACCCGGTTCTATGCAAAAAATTTAACGGCGTTTTACCCAATAGACATGCCTTCAGTTTGGCCGGAACTGGCGAAACCATGTTTACGATGAACGCCACCAAAATCTACGATGAAGCGCACGCCATGCTGATTCAATTGGATCAACTCGCTCTACCCGGGCGGCATAATCTGGCGAATGCCCTTGCCGCTGCTACTGCAGCAAGACTCATGGGTGTTCCCAATTCACGAATAACTCAAGCCATGTCATCCTTCGCCGGTGTTCCACATCGATTGGAACGCGTTATGGAATTGAATGGCGTCACCTATTATAATGACTCAAAAGCCACAAACGTGGATGCGGTCAAGGTTGCCCTGGACAGTTTCGAAAACGACATTCACCTCATCCTCGGTGGTAAGGATAAAGGCGGGGAATTCTCACAACTCCTTCCACATACCCAAAATAAAGTGAAGGAAATTATTGCCTATGGACAAGCGGCTGAAATGATCTCAACTGCATTCGGGGATGCGGTAAAACTGGAATGCGTTTCCAGTTTAAGGGATGCAATTGAGATCTGTCATCTGCGCGCAGTTTCCGGTGATATTGTTTTACTATCGCCGGGCTGCGCCAGTTTCGATCAATTCAACAATTTTGAAGAACGAGGAGACACTTTTAAATCCATTCTAACAGAAATGGTCGCCTCATGAAGCATATAGATATTATTACCAAAAAATATGACCAAATTCTTTTGGTCCTCATTATCCTTCTTTCTGTGGTGGGAACAGTTATGCTCTATAGTGCCAGTTCTTCCTTATCACTCAATGAGACTAACGGTGTGACGGATACATTCTTTTTGCGTTCCCATTTAAAAAGATTGATTGTGGGGATGGTGGCCATGTTTTTCTTTATTTTCATGGATTATCGCAAACTAAAATCAGTAGCACCTTATCTGATGATTGGGTCAATTATTTTATTACTCGCCACTAAGATCACCTATATGGCAAAAGGAATCAACTTCCCCGCACGGTGGCTGGATCTAGGAATTTTAACAGTCCAAACCTCTGATATTGCTCGTTTTTCACTCATTGTTTATCTTGCATACTATATTGATAAAAAACGGGACAAATTAAAAGATTTCTACGAAGGGTTTTTCTCGCCCATTGTACTCATGGCTGCCATTTTAGGAACCATTGTCATTCAACCGGACTTTAGTACAGCAGCAGTAATTGGATTTATTGGATTTGCCATGTTATTTATTGGTGGCGCACGATTATCCCATATTATGGCCACCAGCGTAGTGGCAGTGGCGGTTATGATCCCTGTGATGCTCATGCGATCCTATCGGATGAAAAGGGTTCTTTATTGGCTGGGTTCGGTTTTTGGCTTTTCCGGCGGCGCCGACCAGAATGTGGTTGGCTATCAAGCACAGCAATCTCTTATCAGTCTTGGTAATGGAGGTTTTTGGGGGTTGGGCCTAGGGAATAGTTTAGAAAAGAACCTCTTTCTTCCCACGCCCCATACGGATTTTATTTTTGCTATTATTGGTGAAGAGTTAGGTCTCTTGGGCGCATTGTTTGTTATCACTCTCTTTTTATTCATTTTTCAGCGGGGTATTAAAATTGCGAAAGAAACCACCGACCCATTTGGTGTCATGCTCACCGTAGGCATTTCTTTCAGTATCATTATTTATGCTTTTATCAATGTGGCTGTAGTGACAGGGATATTTCCTGTGACTGGACTGCCCATGCCATTGATTAGTCATGGCGGTAGCAGCTTGGTAATGAATTTAGCATGTTTAGGCATTCTACTCAATATTAGTCAAGCCAAGCGCAGTGTGAGTCACAGCGAGGGTTGGAGACCTGTTTTAAATGGCTAGCCCGATGCAAATCATCATTACAGGAGGAGGTACTGGAGGGCATCTCTTCCCTGCGCTGGCCATTGGTGATGAAATCATGGAGCGGCATCCCAGCGCTTTGGTCCATTATGTGGGTTCAACCTTTGGGATTGAAAAAGATGTGTTACCAGTAAAAAATGTGGCCCATTCATTACTACCGATTCGTGGACTTCAACGAAACCTTAATTTCAGTGCTATGGGGAAAAACCTCCTTTTACCAGGACGGCTTCTTTCATCCATCAGCAAGGTCAAATCCCTCCTTAATGATATAAATCCTAATTTGGTAATCGGTACAGGCGGCTATGCCTCTGCCCTCCCATTGAGAGAAGGTATCCGGCGGGGTATACCCACGTTGATTCAGGAACAAAACTCATATCCCGGTGTCACCACAAGATGGTTTGCTGAAAGAGCAAATCGGGTATGCATCGCATTTGAAGAAGCTCAATCATTGATAAAAAAACAATGTGTTTTGGCCGGTAATCCAGTAAGAAAAGAAATTAATATGGGCGATCGATTACATGGACTATCTCAATATGGATTTAATGATAATAAAAATACATTATTTCTCTTTGGAGGAAGTCAAGGATCATTGGCGCTAAATCAGGCCATGGATAAAATGATATCCCACTTCTCCATTGCTAACATTCAGGTTATATGGCAAACGGGGAAAAATCTACATGAGGTGTATCGTCACCATGAAAATGAATTAACTCGGGTTGTCCCATTTATTAATGATATGGCCAACGCCTATGCGGCCAGCGATTTGGTATTATGTCGATCCGGAGCCATTACCTGTTCTGAATTGACTGTATGTGGAAAACCATCCATATTAATTCCCTTCCCTAACGCGGCAGCAGATCATCAAACCAAAAATGCAGATGCATTGGCAAAAAATGGTGCAGCTGCCCTAGTACACGAACTAGAATTAATTCCCGAAAAATTGGCCGCTATGATTCAAGGATTATTGGATAATGCTAGTCAATTAGATGAAATGGCTTCTGCCAGTCTAGCATTAGGCAAACCGGACGCCACAGCATCAATCGTAAATCAAGCCATGGAACTCATCTCATGATGTTTCGAAAAGTCAATAAAGTGCATTTTGTCGGTATTGGTGGTATTGGAATGAGCGGGATTGCAGAATTACTCATAAATCTTGGATTTATGGTCAGCGGGTCAGATTTAAATGATTCAGAAATCATCCAAAGTTTAAAGGATAAAGGGGCCACTGTTTTTGAAGGGCATGAGGCAAGTCATGTGAGCGATTGTGAGGTATTGGTTTATTCAAGCGCTGTACCTAAGGATAATCCAGAACTAGCGGCAGCACATGAAAAAAATATCCCCATCATTAAACGCGCTGAAATGCTGGGTGAATTGATTGCCCTCAAGCAAACCAGTATAGGTGTGGGCGGTACCCATGGCAAAACATCAACATCATCCATGGTGGGTGCATTGCTATCTTATGCCAAATTAGATCCCACTCTAGTTGTGGGCGGATTAGTCCAAAATCTAGATACCAATTCACAACTGGGTTCAGGCGACCTCATCGTGGTGGAGGCAGATGAATATGATAAGAGTTTTCTTCAATTAAAACCGACCATTTCTGTAATTACTAACATTGAAAAAGAGCACATGGATTGCTATAATGATTTGGAAGACCTCCATAATTCATTCGCTCAATTTGCCAATTCAGTCCCCTTTTATGGTGCCTTTGTTGCCTGCTTAGATTCCGCCGGTGTTCAGAAAATTTTACCCCAAGTAAAACGGCCGATCATCACTTATGGTCTTTCTTCTCAAGCAGAGATCAGTGCAAAAAATATTCGATCCAATAAAATGGATACCACCTATTCCCTTTATCGCCATAATCAAAAATGTGGAGACGTTACTTTACACGTACCCGGCATACATAATGTATTGAATTCTTTGGCAGCTGCAGCTATCGGTTTTGAAATGGGTTTGGACGTAGAGACCGTTAGCAATGGGATCAGCAGTTATGGTGGTGTTCGACGTCGATTTGAACTAAAGGGGATTGCCAGAGATATAATGGTGGTGGATGATTATGCCCATCACCCCACTGAAGTTGCTGCAACTTTACAGGCTGCAAGAGATGGTTGGGATCGGCGCATTGTGGCTGTTTTTCAACCTCATTTATTTTCCCGAACGCAATCCTTTTATAAAGAATTTGCCGCTGCGTTCATGGACAGCGATGTGCTGGTTGTTACGGATATATATCCGGCTCGAGAAAAACCCATCAAAGGGGTAACCGGTGAATTGGTGTTTGATGCTGCACGATCTATGGGACATAAACATGCCCATTATATTCCAAGTCTGGATGATCTTCAGGGTCGCCTTGATGAAATTGTGAATGAAAATGATATGGTTATTACTATTGGCGCAGGCACAATCTGGAGATACGGACAATCTTATTTTGATCATTTGAACAGCCAGGAGGCGGCCGCCTAAGGTGGACCTGATGGATACATTAAACAACATGGTAACAGGCTCAATGTTGAGAGATGAGGCCATGACGCGACATACCTCCTATGGAATTGGCGGTCCGGCAAAAGCGTATATCACACCAAAGGATAAGGATGACTTGGCTCAAATTTTACAGTTTTCCAACCAACATAATATACCCACTTATTTCGTAGGCTCTGGATCCAATCTATTGGTGGCAGACGAAGGAATTGATGGCTTGGTGATTACACTGGGAAAATCATTCAATCATCTCGATATCAATGGTGAAACCGTATTTGCTGAATCGGGAGTAATGCTGGGCAAAATGGTGAAAGAATGCATCCGGCGACATCTGTCCGGCGTGGAGAGTTTAATCGGTGTGCCCGGAACTTTGGGTGGCGCATTGGTCATGAATGCAGGTGCATTTGGGGGTGAAATATCCAATTATTTGAAACACGTGACTGTCATGACCATGGCAGGAGATGAAAAACAATATGTGCCTGGAGAAATCGAATTTAGTTATCGCCATTCTACCTTCCCTTCTGACGAAATTGTTGTCAGTGCAGAGTTCAAACTTATCCAAAGCGATGAAACAACCGTAATGGAAAGACGGGCTGTGGCCAGTGCTGGACGAAAAACCACTCAGCCATTAAAATTCCGATCGGCCGGTAGTGTATTTAAGAATCCAAAAGAAGGGGCAGCCGGATATTATATTGACCAAGCCGGTCTCAAGGGCACAAAAGTTGGAGATGCAGAAATTTCAGATCACCACGCGAATTTTTTTGTGAACCACGGTCAAGCAAAAGCAGAAGATATTGTATCCTTAATCAAATTATCGAGGCAACGGGTATATGAAGAATTTGGGATCATGCTTGAATTAGAAGTAAAAACATTAGGGTTTAGTCCCGGGACATTTGACATATGAGTAAAAAGAAGAAACAAAAACTATCATTGAGATCCATTATAGGGATTGGTTTATCCATTCTCTTTATTATCACTTTGATTGGCGCAGTAAAATGGGCGAACTACCGACAATCTTTTGAGGTTAGTAATATTGCAATATCTGGAAACAAAATTTTAGAAAAATCCACATATGAAGCTATTGTCAGCGCTTTTGAGGTAACATACATCAATCAAGCCGATTTACGAAAAATGGCACAAGCCATTGAGGAGTATCCATTTGTTAAAGCGGCGCAAGTGAGTCGCCATTTCCCAAACAAAATGACCATTAATATTGTTGAAAGAGATCCATTGGCCATCATTAATCTTGCTGATAAATTAATGATAGACGGCGAAGGTGTGATCTTACCCAATCATGCTTACAGCAACGAAGCGTTGATTCCTATTTTATCCGGATTCAATCCATCCACCGATTTATATCCCCATGGTGAGCAGACCTTTTCAGTGAAAGTCAAGGAGGCCGTAGCTATCTTAAAGCAACTCTCGAATGGCTATCCTGAATTATATGAAAATATATCTGAACTCACTTTAAATAATGATGAAGAATATGTCATTATTTTATCAGATCGCCCGACTCGGGTCGTCCTTGGGAAAGATGATATTATTACCAAATTAAATATTTTGAAAAATTTTGATACAGCTTTAGGACAACGTCAGTTAACCGATTTCCGGTTGCTGGATATGCGGTATAAAAAACAGCTGGTAGCGCGGGAGTGGACATGATTCGCCCAAACCGTAACCAAGACAAGTACATACAGACCGGATTGGATGTGGGGTCCGATAAAATCTGTTGCGCAATTGTCGAGATCGACCCCAATGCAGATACAATTAAATTATTGGGCATCGGCACATCCCCCGCTACCGGTATTAAAAAAGGTTCTATTACCCATCGAGATCAACTCATCGATGAAATGGATCATGCCCTACAAGAAGCACAATTGATGGCCGATATAACCGTTCAGAGCCTCTCTCTTGGTATTTCCGGGGATCACATTCGAGGAATCAATACCCAAGGGGCCATCGCCATCGGCGGCAATAATGGATCAAATGTGCTAGTACAGCATGAAATCACTAATTCAGATGTGAATAGTGTTTTAGAATTGGCCAAGGCCATCTCACTTCCTGTGGATAGAGACATCCTTCATGTGCTTCCTCAGGAATTCGTAATTGATACTATGGATTCCATAAAAGATCCTGTAGGGTTGACCGGTCGGCGATTAGAAGCCCGTGTACATTTGATAACCGTAGCCACCACAGCTGCCACCAATTTAGCCAGTTGTGCAGAAGAACTGGGCGTCACAGTGGATTGCATTGTTTATCAAGGACTGGCATCCAGTGTCGCGACCTTGGTAGAAGATGAAAAGAATTTAGGCGTTGCCTGTGTGGATATTGGTGCCACCACCACAGATATTGTTGTCTATTTTGACGGTGGTATTCGCCACACAGCTACATTGGGCATCGGGGCTGCCAGTATTACCAATGATATTGCTGTCATGCTCCAAGTGGGCATTGATGAAGCTGAAAAAATTAAAAAGACCTATGGGTCTGCAAAAGCATCCATGTCCTCTCCGGATTTGGATTTTGAACTCCCGGCGCAAAATGGAGGTCTTAAGCGGAAAGTATCAGAGCATGAATTGTCCCGTTATGTTGAGGCCCGTATGGTGGAAATATTACAATTGGTTATGCGGGAAGTATCCAGATCGGATATCAAAGAAAAATTGATTTATGGAATGGTCATTACCGGTGGTGGATCCGAACTAAAAAATCTTCCTGGATTGGCACAGGAAACCATCAATATGCCCGTACGGATTGGTAAACCTAATAATGTAAGCGGTGCCATTGATGTGGCATCGGGACCATCCTATGCCAGTGCTATCGGTCTCGCCCAATGGAAAAATTTTGGAGAAGATTTAAATAAATTTAAACCAGCGGAAACCCTCAAAGGGACATTGGATAAAGTGAAAACACTGATAAAAGAATTCTTTTAAAAAGAGAATGAATACACATACCAAGGAAACAAAAAAAGGAGACTCACTATGCTATTTGAATTCGATAGTTTAGCTGAACAAAAAGCAAATCTTAAAATGATAGGTGTTGGCGGTGCCGGCGGAAATGCAGTCAATCGCATGATCCAAGCGGGCATGAGCGGAGTTGATTTTATTGTTATTAACACCGATGCGCAAGATTTAGACAACAATGCAGCGGAAAATAAAATCCAGATCGGTAAAAACCTTACCAAAGGATTAGGTGCAGGTGCTAGGTCCGAAATTGGTAAAGATGCCATGGAAGCAGATTATGAAATGGTAAAATCCATGCTGGAAGGATCGGATATGGTATTTATCACTGCGGGTATGGGTGGCGGCACCGGAACTGGCGCAGCGCCTGTGGTGGCTCAAATGGCCAGAGAAATGGGTATTTTAACCGTTGGAATCGTTACGCTCCCATTTAATTTTGAAGGCCCCAAACGAATGAATCGCGGACTGGCAGGTGTTACTGAATTACGTAAAGCCTGCGATACGGTCATCAACATTCCGAATCAAAAGCTTATGTCTATCGTGGATAAAAGCACAACTGTGGTTGAAGCGTTTAAGTTTGCTGATTCAATTTTACATCATGCATCTAAAGGGATATCGGACCTAATCAACGTTCATGGCTTAATTAATCTGGACTTTGCCGATGTTGAAACGATTATGAAGAACATGGGTGAAGCGGTCATGGGTACCGGTAGTGCCAATGGCGAAGAACGTGCTGTATTGGCCGCACAACAGGCCATATCCAGCCCATTATTGGATAATGCCTCCATTTCCGGTGCACAGGGCGTTCTTGTCAACATTACCGGCGGTGCTGACCTTACCTTAATGGAAGTAGACGAAGCCACATCCATTATTTTTGAAGAAGCCGGAAAGGATGCCAATATCATCTTTGGTGCCGTTATTGACCCGGTCATGAATGACGAAATAATGGTCACCGTCATTGCCACAGGTTTTAATCGTAAAACCATGGTCGAAGATGTTCCGGTCACACGATCTGAGCACAAAGAAGTGACGCCGACCCAAACGAGAATCCTGACAGAAAAAGAAAATGTGCCCCTGCACCAACAACCAAAACAAGAGGAACTCATTCCACAGGAACCAGTGGTAGAAATTCTCAAAGCAACTAAGTTCTTTGATGATACCAATCCACCTATCTATGGAAATGATTTGGATGTGCCGGCGTTTATTCGTCGTCAACACGACTGATTCGCAATACAGTTAGGTCAAAGACCTAACACGCCTGTTTTCTTGGTGAGTGGGGTTCAACCCCTCCTTTTTTTAAGTCCCCCAGTCTAGTGATACCGGTCAGGGGGACTTTTTTTGGTCACCCATACCGTTTATAAATAAAAAACCTCCTTCCCGAAGAAAGAAGGTTTTTACCAAAGGAGGATCTTTCGATCGTATAATATCAAGCTAAACTTTTTTCCCCTCGGCTCTCATTTTATTTAGCACTTTACGGATACCAATTTTATCAATCAGTCGTAAGCCCTGAGTGGAGACATTAAGGATAATCCAGCGGTTTTCATCCGCTAGCCAAAATCTTTTCTTTTGCAGATTAATATCAAACCGACGACGAGATTTATTGTGGGCATGGCTCACATTGTTCCCGTACATAGGTCTTCTGCCTGTTACGTCGCAAACTCTACTCATAATTCCATAATACCAGTAATTTTGTCCAAAAAAGCTGATGAATTTAAAAGTATAAATCACGACTAACAAATAATAATCTATGTTTTATCTACTTTAATAAAACCATCTTTTTGGTTTTAATAAACTCAGCTGTTTGGATTTGATAAAAATAAATCCCAGTAGCCAATGGATGTCCTTCCCTATTGCGGCTATTCCAAGTGAGTGAATGATAACTTGCGGGCAATTCAGTGTTTACTAATTCAACAATTTCTCGACCTAAAATATCATAAACTACAAGTCTAACATGGGCATCTTTTGGCAGATCAAAATTGATGGTGGTAACTGGATTAAATGGATTGGGGAAGTTTTGAGACAATGAGAATGATTTGGGCACCGGCTTTAGTTCCATCGAAGATTGTCCCGAACTAATGATGTCAAAACCTTTTCCAATAAATTGGTAGGCAATATCCAGAGTTAAATCATCTTTCCCTAAATAGTTTGTATTAATAATTATAGGTTGGTCATGATCTGAAAAATAACCCGCCTGAAAAATCAATCGGCCATTCAGTGTATCTACATTTGATAGACCAATACCCTCTTCACCTCTTGCCTCCGAACCTAATGATAACTGGATGTCTGAGACTGGATAGTTAATATTTAATTCGAGTGCTCTTGACCCATTTGGGGGCTGTATGATGAGACGGTCATTTTCAACAGTTAAATTAAGTGCTTCACCTGCAATATCAATTGTTTGCGATAGTGCAGCAGATTGTACATTATTTTGATTCCAATGCCACATGCGGGTGAATGCCATCATATCTCTCGCATCAAATTTGCCGTCTTGCATGGGTTTCAGATTGGGGACAGATCCTTGAGTGGGGCCCAATTCATATTCAAATTCATCCATATTCCACGCCCAAACAAATTTTGCCATATCGGATACATCAATTTTGCCATTTATATCGTAATCACCCAACAGTGCAGTGCGATAAGTATATTCGATATCATTAGATACATTCCCCGCCCGGTCTGTCAATCCATCAATAGTTAATGTAATAATATCTTGACCGGACAGCGGCCCTTTCAAAGTGACGGTTACATTTGATAATCCAAATGTCAAATCATCGCTAATCATCATGGTATTCACAATGGTTGCCCCAATATTTGATATTATAGATAATGTAGCTGCCGTGATTGGCTCCGATATGGTATATATCATTTTTGTATCCCCGTTCAATGGTATTACCGTATTATTTTCTATACTCGTTGCAATAATCTCTGGTGGAGAAAAGTCTGTCGTCACCCCATTACTCGTAGCAGTATTGCTTTGGTTCCCGACTTGATCCATTGCCCGTACTGAAACATAATAAGTTATATCATCTTCAATGGTATTTTTTAATGCGATTGATTGATTTAATTCATGGTTCGTCCATTGAATCAAGTCACTTCCACCCGATAATGAACCGACGGCATACTCATATGATTTAATGCCACTCAATTCGTCAGAGAAACCACTCCAACTGGCATAAATCGAATCCGTGGCGGTTAATGAGTCATCAGTTGTAAGTCCATCTATTACTTTACCGATTTTAGGGCCTTTATGATCGGCAGTAACGCCATTAGTAGTAATCGTATCTGACACAAGGCCTACTCTGTCAACAGCATTGACAGATACATAATAAGTGAACCCATTGGTTAACGAAATTCCTGAAATGGTCATCGTTGTATCCACACCATTACTGGTCCAGCTTTTTATATCCGAACCACCAGAAGTGGTACCGATGGCATATTGATAATCGACAATCCCGCTGCCACTGTCATTAAATCCCGACCAATTGCCCGATAATGTATTTCCTTTCGGCGTATAATTAATATCCGTGCCTGTACCATCTTTAACAGATCCAGCACTGGGTCGTGTTAGATCAATTAGAATGCCATCGCCAGCCCTTTCTACAGACATATTCCCTGCTTTATCTGTAGCTCGTACTACAGCAAAATAGGTGGTACCATCTGTTAAACTCAACCCTGTCAATGATACTGTTGTATTCGTTAATTGGGTGGGATCCGTCCATGAGATGGTCTCAATGCCACCGACTGTTGTTCCAAGGCCATATTCGTACTTGTACATGCCCGAAATAGAATCGGAGCCAGACCATGCCAAATCGAGCAATGTGGAGATGCCTTGATAATCAGCATCATTATTGGGTGTTGTGCTCCCTTCAGCCACCTTAAGAATAGATGGTGCCACGTTATCAATAACGATAGCCTTATTGGCACTGAGAGAATTGGCCTTGCCCGGGGATGGCATAGTCAATTGTGCGGCATTCCCTACGCCATCATTAATTTTTCCTGCATTTAAAATCAGTGCAGTTGAATCTTCATAAGCCAAATCCAAGCTCATATGTTTAACGTCTACGATATAGTCAAACGACAGCACTTTGGAACCACTTCCACTAACATAATTGGCCACACCATCTTTCAATCCTGTCTCTAACGATATTTGGGGCGTCCCGGATACGGTCACACTTTCACTGAATGAGACAGTCACATTAATCGTATCACCACTGTTATAGGCTCCATCTGCAGTGGTCGAAGAAACGCTGGTGACATTCGGTCCTGAAGAATCAATGACCAATGCCTTATTTGCCCCCAATGAATTGGATGCACCTGGCATTGGAAGGGTCAGACTTGCCCCATTTTCAGACGCATCTTTTATGGTACCTTCATTCAGCACCAATGCAGTTGTACTTGTATAATCCAAATCACTGGATAAATGGCCAATTGCCACTACATAATTAAAAGTAATTGTCGTAGTGCCAGAACCACTTAAATAATCAACAATGGCATCTGTATCACCCGTTTCCATTGAAATCTGAGGTGTGCCTGTCACCGTAATGGCTTCAGAGAATGCTACTGTAATCGGAATCGTATCATTAACAGAATAAGTACCATCTGACTTTGTTGAGGATACAGCACTAACGGTGGGCGCATTTCCATCAATGACAATGGCTTTATTTGCCCCCAATGAATATAAAGCACCCGGTGTAGGAAGCGTCAATTTTGCCGCATTACTTGCATCATCTAAAATGGTACTATTATTTAAAGCCAATGCAGTTGTGCTATTATAATCCAAATCACTAGAGGAGTCCCCGATTGCAACAGTATAATTAAATGTTATGATACTGGAACCGGAACCAGAGCTATAACTCACCACTGCATCTGTGGTACCTGTTTCTAAGGTCAATTGTGGTGTTCCCACTACATTCACCACTTCGCTAAAAGTGACTGTCACGGCTACGACCTTTCCAATGCCGTAGGTTCCGTCTGAATTGGTGGTAGATACGGATGTGATGGTGGGGAGTGTATTGTCATTCAGGGAAACAGAATTATTCTCTTGGGCCGTGCTCGCCTCATTGTCATCGGCATCATAAATGGAATCATCCACTGGGTTGACGACTAAAGTTTCGTTTCCATCCGGCGTACCTGTAAGACCAATACCCAATGTGTATGTGTTGCTGGATATTGAAATACTACTCGGAGTAGCACTGGTTAAGGTGGCCGTACCGCCCGTCAATGAAAAAGAAAAATCATTCGCTTCTAAATTACCGCTGCCGCCAGTGGCATTATAAACGGCTTCACTCATTACTACAGCCAGTGAACTATTGTCAGAGGCCAATGTAACCGATGATATAATAGGCACCACTTTATCATTCAAATATGCCCAATTGTTTTCTTGAGAGGTACTCATTTCATTCCCGGCCATATCATAAATTGAATCATCGGCGGGGTTAATCACAAGCTTCTCTAACCCGTCAGGATTTCCGGAAAGACTTAAGCCAAGTCTATATACATTAACAGTAACAGAGATACTGCTAGGCGTGGAGCTAGAAAGGGTTGCTGTACCACCAGAAATTGAAAATTTAAAATCAGAAGCCTCTAAGGCCCCAGTGCCACTATTAGTGTTATAAACTGCTTCACTCATGTTCACCGTCAATGTACTGTTGTCTCCATCCAAAGTGACGGATAAAATGGTGGGGAAAGTTTCATCATTCAGACTAACTGAATTATTGCTCTGATTGGTGCTAGCTTCATTCGCACTGCTATCATAAATGGAATCATCTACTGGATTGACCATGAGCACTTCTGACCCTTGCACAGTCCCTGATAGGGCGACACCAAGTACAAATGTTTTATTATCCATGGTGGAGATATTCGAGGGGGTAGTGCTGGATAAAACTGCAATACCACCTGACATACTAAACCGAAAATCAGACGCTTCTAATGAGCCTGAGCCGCTATTTGTGTTATAAACGACTTCGCTAAACGTTACGGATAATTCACTATTGGTTTCATTCAATGAAACAGAAACAATGGTGGGTAAGGTTAAATCATTGAGTGTAGCTGTATTATCGGTTTGGGTTGTGCTTGCTTCATTGGCGGTGGCGTCATAAATCGAATCATCTATAGGGTTCACGGTCAACACTTCTGTGCCATCAGCTGTGCCCGATAAAGAAATACCTAAGGTATATACATTGCCACTGATGGAAATACTGCTGGGTGTACCACTAGAAAGGGTTGCCGTTCCGGCATTGATCGTGAATGCAAAATCAGAAGTCTCCAAATTGCCACTTCCCCCATTCGTACTAAATACGGATTCCGAAAAAATCACAGCCAGTGTACTATTATTCGATGCTAGCGAAACAGATGTAATATGGGGTAATGATTCATCTTTCAATAAAATTTCGCCTGTAGATTGAGAAGAAGCCATGGTATTCCCCACCGCATCAAAGATACTGGATGCATTGACAGGGGAAATGGCAATCGTCTCCACACCACTAGGAGAACCTGTAACATTTAAAAATATCCGAATGACCGTCTCACCACCAACCAGCGCAGTGGCACCCCCTTCTATTGAATTATCATTTTTCTTAATAGTGGTAATACTTACTGCCTTAGCATTGCCACTATTTTGGGTAAAGGTCAGAGAAAAATCTGCAGCTTCTAAGGCACCACTTCCGCCACTTGTGTTATAAACTGCTTCACTGATGGTGACATCGATATACGAATTATTCGATGCCAAATTTGCTGAACTGATCGTCGGTGCCAATTGATCATTAAACTTAACAGGTCCAATAGATTGGGCGGCATCCATGGCGTTACCTGTTGCATCAAAGATACTGAACCCATCCATGGGTGAAATAGTGACGGTCTCTACACCGCTAGGGATGCCTGTATTATTCAAGAATAAACGAATGACCGTTTCTCCTCCAATCAAAGCACTGGCGCTCCCTTCAGCCGTATGATCATTCTGTTTGGTAGAACTGATGGTTGATGCAGTTGCATTCCCACTATTTTGGGTAAAAGTGACTGCAAAATCTGAAAAGCCTAATCCCCCTGAGCCTATATTGGTATTATATACACTTTCGCTCACTGTGATATCAATATAACTGTTATCCAATGCAAGCGATGTAGACAAAATGGTTGGGCGCATTTGGTCATTTAAAGTAACCGTATTATTACTCTGAGTCGTGCTCGCTTCATTGTCCACAGCATCATAGATCGAACTCGCCACTGGATTAACCGTTAGCGTTTCGTTGCCATCGGGCGTACCAGAAAGAGATATACCTAATGTAAAAACATTCTCACTGATGGATATACTACTGGGTGTGGCACTGGAGAGCGTGGCTGTGCCTCCACTGATCGAAAAGGAAAAATCTTCAATAACCAATGCAGTATTGGCGCCAGTGGTTGTATAAACAGCTTCACTAAACGTGACCGTTAATGTACTGTTGTCGGATGCTAGTGAGAGGGTGGTGATAATCGGCGGCGCCTGATCATTAAGGGTTACAGTATTATTGCTTTGACTCGTACTCGCCTCATTGGCTGATCCATCATAGATTGAATCGTCTACAGGATTCACTGTCAGCGTTTCACCACCATCCGGTGTACCTGTGAGGGACAATCCCAATGTGTATACATTTCCACTGATGGAAATACTGCTTGGTGTGGCACTGGCGAGGGTGGCCGTACCTCCACTAATTGACAACGTGAAATCTGATGCTTGTAAGTCTCCACTTCCACTGGTGGTATTAAACACGGCTTCAGAAAATAGAACTGAAATTGTACTATTATCACTGGCTACCGTTGTGCCAGTAATGGTGGGCGCTGTTATATCTGCCACATTCAAATCTAAATCATCTAATGCCCAATGGTCATAGATTTGGCCCGAATGTGATTCTTGCTGCAGCATATAAATGATACTGGAGGCCGCCAGACTTCCTGTGAGATTTACACTTACGGTTACATATGTGGATTGACGATATGTTGTGATCGGGGTAAAATCAGTATGCTTTGTAAAATTAGTGCCACCATCGATAGAATAATAAAGGGCTACATTTTCCCCATTATCCATATTTTCACCCCCGTTTGAAGAATTTCCATAAATTAATTTAAATGAGAGTGTACCCGTACCATCGGCAGAATTTACGGAGGGCATGCTCACAGACCGTGTTCCTGAGCCATTAAACATTAGGGCGGTTCCATTAAAATTATTTCCTGTACTGCCTGAACCTGCTCCTGTCTGGACAGCCCCGTTTGAAATGGTTAAATCTGTAGTGGTGCCATCATCGAAGGTCCAAATAATTTGCTGACCTGTGAGTAATGAAGCGCTCAGAATCATCCATATGACAAAAAGTTTATTTCGCAATGATTACCCCTTTGCCATACCCCTTAATCTTGATGGGGATATCATTGGGACCTAAGAATTCCGAATTTTCTGTAAACCGAATGGATGCATTCCCTTCTGTATTCACCTGGAACGTAATAGTTGCCACATCACCAGTGCCGCTTACAGACATTTCCGAACCCAAATAAGAAATATATACATCCAGAATACCCCCTTGATCTTTATATAGTAAGAATGGCTCTTGATTACTGGCAAAAAAGGAGGCGATTTTTACAGCAGAAATAGATAGGATACTTGCATCATATTTCACTTGGGCATGAATACCGCCTACACCACTCACTTCTAGAACAGATATATTTACCGGTACAATTTCCCCCACTTCTGCATTCACTAAATTGGGCGAAAAAATAAGGGCTGGGGGCAGAACGCCATTTTCTGAATGGGCGTCCACATCAAAAGGATTTTCATATTTATGATTGTGGAGGTCGAGTTCACACCCCATAAAAATGAGCATCAGTGGTATGAATATGGATTTAATCGAGCGCAATTGAAATCCGCAATTGAGGTTGTTTTAATTTGGTATTATAAAACATATCGAAAGCCTTTTTCGGATTAAACCCCGTACCCGGTGCCGGTTCTGGACTTAATACATAGGTGTGGGCCATATTGGCCATCCATAGAATGAATCCCCACCGAGTAATGACTTGAAACTCATTGGCCGCATCAACTTCAATTTTTTCTGCCTGTTTAGATAAAATCCTATACGCCTTCGCCACATCAGGATTATTTGTATCACGATATTTTGGATAATAGTCATCCACATCATCATAAGCATGTTTATAAGTATTGTAAGCCCGCATGGCAAAAAGGGTAATGACTAGACTGGATGTGGTGTAGGCATATCCCAGTTGATCTTCACCCAGATATATTTGACCCAATCCCGGGAATATAGCGGATCGTGTTAAGGCGGCCGCCCTCGTTCTGGGACCTGTACCCATAAGCAGTTGATTTAATTTTCCACTTTTTCTTTTTAGAGAATCCGGCAGGGGAAGTCCTAGAATTTCCCAAGCCAATATTTCTACTTTTGAAATGAGTCTATCCGTATCCCCAAAAAACATCTTATCCTTTTTCCGTGCAACAGAATCCGCAATCACATTATAAAGGGTGGCACTGAGCCCATAATTATCACCCACTTTTTCAATCGAGCCACTAATCATAAATGGCACTTCTAACTCTCGGCCCAGCTTTTTTATACATTTTACATCGCCACATCCAGATTCATCGTAACCATTTTCGACCATAAAAGTGGCCATGGTTTCTCGATCGTAAAGATCTACTTTCCCTGTTTTCAGGATAACCTCTGCGAATCGATGGGTTAAGGTTTGGGCCTCGAGACTGACTATTCCTTGAGGTGTAAAATCAAGAATGGCCAACCGCATCTTTTCTTTAACAACGGTTTCAATGATCATACCCCGACCCTGGGGGTCCAAGCCTAAGATCGTCCAGCCCAATGTGGACATTTCGGAATGGATGCCTGAGAAATCTCCTTCATAGGTGAGGATTTTTTCTCGCTCGGCTTTCCCAGATTTTGCAGAGATAAATTGAGCACCGATTGTATAGGAATTGCCTTCCTTTTCAATATATCCGACTATTATATATTCTGCACCCAACAATCGCCCGTTCTGTAGCCCACATTCCACATCATAACATTTTGATCTATCTCTACCCGATTCAGCAAATACAGCTTCAACAACGGATTTATCCAATATTGTATATCCTTGGGTGCTATCAATGGCTTTCCGGAGATCGTCTGTGAATGAAGCCACTTCGTGTTTGGCCATGGATCTGGCTTCGAAGTCAAGAATGAGGATGGGCGGTTTGGACATACTTTGCCCATTGAGTAAAATACCCATAGTAAAACATAGCATGGCCACAAAAGTTTTGATATTTTTTATTTTTAGCAAAATATCTACTTCTATCGATTAATGCGATATTCTGCTGTACCTACAATTACAATGATTAGATGAGTTTATGTAATATTCCGGTGAACTGCAATAAATTACCTATATGAAAATCGGCGATATTAATATCGACATCCCTATCTTCCTCGCTCCTATGGCCGGAGTCACAGACTACCCCTTTCGCGTTTTATGCAAAGAACAAGGCGCCAGTGTGGTCTATTCTGAATTTGTATCTGCCCATGGAATTATCCGTGAGAATGCCAAAACCTGGCACATGATTGAATTCACTGATTTTGAACGGCCCATCGGTATTCAGATTTTTGGCGATTCTCCCGAAGTCATGAGCCGTGCAGCACGGATGGTGGTAGATAAATTCTCCCCCGATATTCTGGATATTAATTATGGATGCCCTGTCCCTAAAGTGACCAAACGGGGTGCCGGGTCCGCAGCCCTTCGAGATCTGTGCCTTATGGACAATATAACCGCTGCTGTGGTGGAATCCGTACCAGAAGTGCCCGTCACTGTAAAAATGCGAGCCGGATGGGATGCCAATTCCATTGTGGTGCCTGAGGTGGGACCTCGATTAGAAAAAATCGGTGTCAAGGCGTTGGCTCTCCATCCTCGGACGACAAAACAAAGCTATGCAGGTGATGCGGATTGGACATTGATTAAAGCATTAAAAGAATCTACGTCATTACCCATCATTGGGAATGGAGATGTAAAATCACCGGATGGTGTTATGCGTATGATAGAAGAAACAGGATGTGATGCCGTCATGGTGGGGCGGAGTGCATTAGGAAATCCATGGTTTTTTCGGGATGCAACTGCGTTATATAAAGGAAAAACCATACTGCCGGAGCCATCGATTATGGATAGGGTATCCCATTGCCGTCGGCATTTTGATCATATGGTGGATTGGCATGGTGAACGGATTGGCACCAATTTAATGCGAAAGCATTTTGGCTGGTACATCCGTGGGTTTAATGGTGCATCTCCTTACCGTAAGGCCCTTGTCTCTGCCCCGGATCGAGAGGCCATGGTAGCCATCTTAGATTCGATTTCTTAGTTATTTTCTGTCATATCAGCTCTCGCACCATTAAACCATCTATACAATTGGGGTTCTTCTTCCGACCAGCCGGAATCGCAATAACAGAAGGATATTTTCCACTCCTTGAATCATCCCTATTTAAACAATAAATTCCCAAGCTTTTTTTGATCCAAATATTTCGAACAAACTGAGGTATCCATGCAAAACGCTAAAGCAATAGTTCCTAAACCGATTAATGAACCTATTTTGTCTTACGCCCCTAGCACACCTGAACGGGCAGCCCTAAAGGCACGAATCGAGGAATTAAAATCTCAGCAAATTGAAGTCCCCCTTATAATTGGCGGGCAAGAAATCAAAACGGGAAATATGGGTGAAATGCGCGCTCCCCACGATCATCAACATATTTTAGGTCATTATCATATGGCGGGACCAAAAGAAGTAAAAATGGCCATCGAAGCGGCCATGGATGCGTGGCAAACTTGGTCTAAGATGACTTGGGAATCCCGTGCTGCAATTTTTAAGAAAATGGCATCCATCATCCAACGCCATGGTGATCAAACCCTGAATGCAGCCACGATTTTGGGTCAAAGCAAAAATGCATTCCAGGCAGAAATTGATGCATCCTGTGAAATGATCGACTTTTTGAATTTCAATTGCTGGTACGCTCAAGAACTCTATAGCCAACAGCCCACCTATTCTCCCGATGGAATGTGGAACCGATTGGAACACCGTCCGTTGGAAGGGTTCATATTCGCTGTTACACCATTTAATTTCACATCCATTGCCGGGAACCTTCCTGCGGCACCTGCCCTCATGGGCAACGTAACCTTGTGGAAGCCTGCATCCAGCGCCGTATATAGCGGACATTTTATGATGAATCTGTTTCGTGAAGCGGGCATCCCCGATGGTGTTATCAATTACATCCCCGGCTCCGGTCGTGATGTGGGTCCTATCGTCATGGAAAGCCCCAATTTAGCCGGCGTTCATTTTACCGGATCCACCGCTGTATTTCAAGGCATGTGGAAGACCATTGGTGAAAATATCGCCAATTATAAATCCTACCCACGGATTGTGGGTGAAACGGGCGGAAAAGATTTTTGTATTGCCCATGAATCATCAGATGTAGATGCGCTGGCGACATCAATGGTCCGCGGTGCGTTTGAATACCAAGGTCAAAAATGTTCTGCCCTTTCAAGGGCTTACATTCCTACTACAATTTGGCCTGAACTGAAAGAAAAATATTTGGCCCAAGTGAATGAGATCAAAATGGGCAGCCCCGAAGATTTTTCTAACTTTATGAATGCGGTGATTGACAAAGCTGCCTTTGATTCCATTTCAGAATATATCAAAAATGCCAAAGCAGCATCCGATGCTGAAATCATCACCGGCGGCAATTGCGATGATTCGATAGGATACTTTATTGAACCCACAACTATCCTTACAGACAATCCCAAATACACCACCATGTGTGAAGAAATTTTTGGTCCTGTTCTTACTATTTATCTTTATGATCCGAAAGATTGGAAACTGACACTCGAATTGGTGGATACTACTTCTCCTTATGCCCTAACCGGTTGTGTCTGGGGTCAAAACCGTGAAGCAGTGAACGAGGCGACTGAAAAACTCACGCACGCAGCGGGCAATTTCTATATTAACGATAAGCCCACGGGCGCCGTTGTGGGTCAGCAGCCATTTGGCGGTAGCCGTGCTTCGGGAACGAATGACAAAGCGGGATCCATGTTTAATTTGATCCGGTGGATTTCCATGCGGACGATTAAAGAAACTTTCGATCCGCCGAAAGATTTTCGTTATCCATTTATGGACGAAAAATAATTTAGATCCATGCCAAAATCGGTCATGATTGCCTTGGGTGGCAACGCCCTCTCTCCAAAAGATGAAGCGGGTACTATTTATCAGCAATTTGCCCATACGAGGGAAAGCCTCGAAGCCATCATGCATTTTGTCAATTTGGATTACAATTTATGTCTCACCCATGGGAATGACCCCCAAGTTGGGGATGAACTTTTCCGCATGGAGTTGACACAAAGTGATGTCCCACCCCTTCCGCTCGGTGTTTGTGTGGCCGAAACTCAAGGCTCCATCGGATATATGATTCAGCAGTCCTTGCAAAATGCACTGAAAGAGAAAACCATCGATCGAGAAGTAGTAACCCTCATCACCCAAACCATCGTGGATGCGGATGATCCAACTATTAAAAATCCATCTAAATTTATTGGCCAGCGATTCTCAAAGGATGAAGCAGTAAAAATGGCTGAAAAATTCAATTGGACAGTGAAAGAGCAGAATGAGGGCGAATGGCGGCAAGTTGTTCCTTCTCCTCTCCCTCAATATATCGAGCATGGAAAATCAATCCAAACATTGGTAGATAACGGTATTATCGTCATCGCATCCGGTGGTGGCGGTATTCCTGCCTACTGGAATGAAAATGGCAATCTGGATGGTTTAGATGCAGTTGTAGATAAAGATCTCTCTTCAGCATTATTAGGGCGTGTTATCAAAGCGAACGAACTTTGGATCATTACCAATGTGGATCGAGTTTGTCTCAATTACGGCATGGACAACGAGGAAGCATTGTCAAAGATTACCGTATCCGAGGCAAAACAATATTATGGTGAAGACCATTTTCAGGACGGCAGTATGGGGCCAAAAATTCAAGCTGCTTTATACTTACTGAAATATCACGGTGATAAAGTGGTTATCACATCCATTAAAGGTGTGAAAGAAGCAATTAACGACAATAACGGAACAATAATCAGGAACTAATCCATGAAAATTCATGAATATCAGGGCAAGGATATTTTCAAATCCTATGGCATACCCATTCAAGACGGCTATGTGATCGAGAATATCGAGGATGTCTCTGCTACAATCGAAAAAGTACAACAAGAATTCAATACAGAAGCAGTGGTGGTAAAAGCCCAAATTCATGCAGGCGGACGAGGAAAAGGCGGCGGCGTAAAATATTCACCCACCACAGCGCACGCTTTAGAAAATGCGCAGAATATGCTGGGCATGCAATTGGTTACGCACCAGACCGGAACCGAAGGACAGAAAGTCCAGAAGCTTTATATCACCGAAGCGCTTGACATCAAAAAAGAATACTATTGCGCCATCACTTTAGATCGGTCCCAAACGAAAGATGTGTTCATGGTCTCTTCAGAGGGTGGTGTAGAAATTGAAAAGGTAGCAGAAGAAACGCCGGAAAAAATTATTAAAGTGTGGATCGACCCCTTAATTGGTATGAAATCTTATCAAGCGCGGAAGTTGGCTTTTGGGTTAGAACTTACGGGCGATGCGTTTAAAACAGCTGTAAACGTTTTTATGAAAATGTATACCTGTTATTTAGGTACAGACGCATCCATTGTGGAAATTAATCCGTTGGTACTTACGGAAGACGATCGAATCGTTGCATTGGATTCTAAATTTAATTTTGACGGCAACGCCATGTACCGGCACAAAAATATTGCTGAATTAAGGGATGTTCACGAAGAAGATCCCACCGAATTAGAAGCAAGCAAGTACGATTTAAATTATATCAAATTGGATGGAAATGTGGGCTGCATGGTAAACGGTGCCGGCTTGGCTATGGCTACCATGGACATCATAAAACTGGCCGGCGGTGAACCGGCGAACTTCCTTGACGTGGGTGGTGCTGCTTCTGCTGAAACGGTGAAAAATGGATTTAAAATCATTTTATCCGATGAACATGTGAAAGCCATTTTGATTAATATTTTTGGCGGTATTGTCCGCTGCGATCGTGTGGCTACTGGGGTCATCCAAGCCGTGAAAGAATTGGGATTAAAAGGCCCCGTTGTAGTACGTCTCGAAGGAACCAATGCTGAAGAAGCCAAAACTATTTTATCTGAATCAGGTTTAGATATCATCCCTGCAAACGATATGAAAGATGCTGCCCAAAAAGTTGTGGATGCAGCAATAAAGAATTAAGGAAGTAACATGTCTATTTTAGTGAATAAAGATTCAAGAGTTATGGTCCAGGGGATTACTGGTTCTGAAGGGTCCTTCCATACATCTCAAATGCTGGCGTACGGCACCAATATCGTTGCCGGTGTAACGCCGGGTAAAGGTGGACAGATGGCGCTCGATGGTAAAGTACCTGTCTTCAATTCGGTAGAAGAAGCAAAAACTACTACGGATGCAAATGTATCCATCATTTTTGTTCCCCCGCCCTTCGCTGCGGAAGCCATTATTGAAGCATCAGATGCACGTGTAGAATTGGTGGTATGCATTACAGAAGGTGTGCCTGTCCATGATATGGTGAAAGCCAAACGAATTATTGATCAGAACGGGACACGGCTCATTGGTCCCAACTGCCCCGGAATCATTACGGTAGATGAATGCAAATTGGGCATCATGCCTGGGTTCATTTGTGAAAAAGGAAATATCGGTGTTCTCTCTAAATCGGGAACACTCACTTACGAAGCCATCGGCCAATTGGTGAATGTGGGATTAGGGCAAACCACAGCCATAGGTATCGGCGGTGACCCCATTATCGGCACCACCATGATTGATGCGTTGAAATTATTTGAAGCGGATCAAGAGACAGAAGGTGTTGTATTGATCGGTGAGATCGGCGGACAGATGGAAAATGAAGCGGCACGTTGGATTAAAGAGAATATGTCCAAACCCGTTGTAGGGTTTATCGCAGGCCAGACTGCGCCTCCGGGACGTCGGATGGGTCATGCCGGGGCCATTGTTTCCGGTGGAGATGATACGGCGGAAGCCAAAATGAGAATTATGACCGAATGTGGGATTTCAGTTTGTGAATCTGTGGCAGATATTGGTGAAAAAATGAAAGCAACATTAAATAACTAACTGTCATTGCGAGAAGTGTAACGACAAAGCAATCTCATTTTTGGGATTACCACGCTCCCATTAATCAGGGCTCGCAAAGATAATAATTCAAAGGAATTAAAAATGGGTAACAAAACATTTGCAATGATTAAACCGGATGCCACTCGCAATGGCCATACCGGACAAATCATCGATAGAATCATTCAAGCCGGATTTAAAATATTAGGTGCAAAACTCATCCGTATGACCAAAGCACAGGCTGAAGGATTTTACGCCGTACACCGGGAACGGCCTTTTTTCGAAGAATTAACTACATTTATGTCATCAGGGCAAACCATGGTTCTCGCTTTAGAAAAAGACAATGCGGTGGCGACCTGGCGTGAAACCATCGGCGCCACCAATCCTGCTGAAGCATCGGAAGGCACCATTCGAAAAGATTTTGCTAAATCTTTAGGTGAAAATGCCGTACACGGTGCTGACAGTGATGAAAATGCTACAATTGAAATCGGATTTTGGTTCTCTGGAAGCGAACTAATTAGTAATCAGTAACAGTTGCATTATTCCCTTCCACCCCTACAAATTCAATAGTGAGCAAAGTCGGCTCGATTGAAATAATGGATAGGAAAAAATATAACCTCATCTTTTTGGCCTTGGTCCTTTTCATTGGGTGTGCCAAAAAAATTCCCACAGCAGATTTGGGAGACACAATCATTGTTACTGCTGAAATTCCCGAAGAAAGCCAGGATTTGGATTTTATTTGGGAATTAACGAGTATTCCTGATAACAGCATTTTAACAAATGTGGATATAGCATCTGAAGATACCCCTGCGACTGTTCGTTTTACACCGGATGTTTCAGGCAACTATAGTCTAGAAGTTTCCATTTTTCAATACAACGATGAAATCAGTACAGAATCATTTTCATACAATGTCATCGGTAATGAAATGGCACAATCTTCAACAGAAGAAACAATTGAGGA
Organism: Fidelibacterota bacterium UBA6630; assembly: GCA_002455835.1. Lineage (GTDB taxonomy): Bacteria > Fidelibacterota > Marinisomatia > Marinisomatales > TCS55 > TCS55. The sequence continues at coordinate 37,131 of DKLW01000036.1, forward strand.
TTTTGAATCATCCGAGGGAGATGAAGCTGAAGCCGTAACTGAATTATTGGCTGAAAATGATGAACCCAAATGGTATGATTCTGAATCGGTAGAAGAAGTATTGGCCGATGCAAAAGATGTACCGGTTAAGGCGGTTGTAGAAGAAACTGAAGAGGTGGAAGTCGAAGAAAAGACGCCGCCTTCTACCCTTCCCGCAGTATCACCACCACCTAAAAAGGTCGTCAAAAAACTAAAAGTCAAACCCAATCGTGGTGCATCTATTCCTTACGACAAGAATCGTTTCACCATTCAGGTAGGGTCGAAAAAAGTTTTGGCAGATGCAAAAACATTTGCCGCCAAATTAATTGACGCTGGTTATGATGCCTATATCCAAAAAGCGGTATTTAAAGAAACCAATGAAGTTTGGTATCGCATTCGGGTGGGCAGTTACGATAAGCGGGAAACCGCCACTGCTGTTGCAAAATCACTATCCAAAACCCAACAGGAATCCGCATGGGTTGATTTTGTACGATATGAATATTAATTAAATCTAAACAGGGGATCATATGGAACCTATGAAATTACATTTTGATATACGGGATATGTTCCGTGCACCACGCCTTGCCCTCAGCGGGAAGAAAATCTGGATTTTTCTGGTTCCCAATTTCATTGGATATGGTGCATATTTTATCCTGAACTACTTGGCATTTGCCCTTGCAGGACAATCCTTTGGTGAAACATGGGCTGCTCAGGGCCTTTATCCCTATATTTACGTTACGGATGCCCCCTGGTATGCTTGTGTTCTATTTTGGGTAGGTGTAATTGATTGGGTCATTGCGATTTATCTTGGATGTACTGCTGTATCAAGGGTTACCTATAAACAATTAAAAGGTGACGAATTTTACTCCTCAAGAGATGCATGGGCCTATGTAAAAAAACATTGGCATCCAGTGATTTTTTCTTCAGTTGCCATGGCGCTCATACTGGTATTTTTTGTCAGCATGGCTGCATTGTTTGCGCTTTTTGGAAAGTTACCTTTTTTAGGTGAATTCTTATTTGCGCTCCCCTACCTCCTATACTTATTCGGCGCCGTATTTACTATTTACACCTCAGTCGTATTTTTGGTGTCCCTCGTATACACCCCGGCTATAGTAGGCACCATTGAAGAAGATACAATGGGTGCAGTATTTAATAGTTATTCCATTACATGGAGTCAACCCTGGCGTGTGATTGCATATCATATCGTGCTCCTACCTTTAGCCGCATTGGCTGTTGGTATTTTTAAGCTCGCTGCCTTTTATGGTATCAAGCTGATCAATGTTGTATTTGGGCATGAATGGCTCATGGGAGAAAAATTAACCAATATTGTTGGAACTGCTGCCCATATAGTTTGGCCACAGGATTTGTTTAATTCAATTGTGGCGACCTGTTCGACTATAGGAAGTTGTTTTGCCGGTTGTTCTATCGATGCTGTAAGCGCGTTAAACAATTTCTATGCCTGTTTCATCCCCACTGCACCCGCATCATTGTCAGGGACTGAATGTGTGGCAGCCGTAATCGTTGGGATTTTCTTAGTGATCCTCAATTTAACTTTCTTCTCATACTTCCTGTCTATTCTTTCCGTTGGTGAAACAATTATGTTGACCATTTTCCGGAATAAATCTGATGATGACAATATCCTAGAAAGAAAAGATGAAGAGGAGTTGGAAGCAGAAGAAGACGAAGGTGACTTGGATTTGGACGAGGAAAACGAAGAGGATTTAGAAACCATCGATGATGCATCTGATACCAGTGAAGAAGATGCAGACGACTAACCTGCAATATCCTCAATGAATTAAAGTGCTAATCATTCCATAAATAGGTTTGGTAAGCGGAAAAAATAAAGGGTAAATTCTCCAGCTAAAATGAAGCTATATCGGTCGGATTTAGAACAATTTATTTCCAACCAGCTTTTTGAAATCTCAGCAGATACGTTAGATCTGGACAATCTTCAATTTGCAGGTGACACCATCTCATGCGTGTGTTCTGTGGAAGCAACCTCTAAGGGGTATCGTATTCATGGCCATGTCAGCGCAGATGTGCAAGAAACCTGCGATCGGTGCTTGGCAGAATTTGTGGAAGCAATTCAATCCAAATTCAATCTGATTCTCACGAATAATGAGACATTGATTGCCGATCAAAATATGGATGTGATTCCATTTGCAGATTCAGAAAAAAGTATCGATCTAACATCCGTTATTCACGATGTTGTTTTATTGGCAGAACCGTTTAAGCGATTATGCAATGAAACATGTAAAGGAATGTGTAGCTCATGTGGGACCAATTTAAATGAATCCACATGTGATTGCCACGATACGAATAGTGACTCACGCTGGGATGCGTTAAAAAATTTAAAGAATTAGAATTTCTGGAGTAATCATGGCATTACCTAAAGGGAGACAATCTAAAGCACGCGGCAGAAAACGCCGAACCCACTATAAGGCTGCATCAGTAAATACAGGAAACTGTCCGCAATGCAGTCAACCCAAATTGCCCCATCGTGCATGCCCAAACTGCGGCTACTATAAAGGGCGTCCTGTCCTTTCCGCTTCGGAGTAATATCACTCAATTACAATGAAAATTGCATTGGATGCCATGGGGGGAGACTTGGCCCCACAGGCAACCGTTCAAGGTGCCTTGGATGCCTTGAATCACACACAGGATAATTTGCATATCATACTTGTTGGTGATAAATCCCAGATTCAATCTGAGTTGGGTAATTCAATACCCAATGGTTTAACCATTCATCCAGCCACTGAAGTAGTAACCATGCATGATGATGGCTCCACAGTGTTACGGGCCAAACCTGACTCCTCAATAGTTCAAGGGATTCGTCTAATTAAAGACAAAAAGGCCGATGCATTTATCAGTGCAGGCCATACCGGCGCAGTCATGGCCACATCATTATTCCTTTTGGGCAGGATTCCCCATGTAAAACGCCCCTGTCTTGGCGCCTATCTGCAAACGGAAACGGGTGGAAAAATCATTTGTGATGTGGGCGCCAATCCCGATGCCAAACCAGAACATCTACTTCAATTTGCAATTATGGCTTCAGTCTATTTGGATCATGTGGAAGGTATCAAGGATAATAAAGTGGCTCTAATTAATATTGGCGAGGAACCGTCTAAAGGATCAGAGTTATATCAGAAAGCCTATCAATTATTAAAGGCTGAACTCCCCAATTTTGAAGGCAATTTAGAAGCTCGTTATATTTTTGATAGCCATGCGAGCGTATTTGTATGTGATGGTTTTGTCGGAAATAATCTTGTCAAATTTGCTGAAGGATGGATTATGACTTTTACTAATTTAATGATGAAAAAAATCCAAAGTAAATTGAGTTACAAGGTCGGAGCCGGGTTAATTAAACCTGTAATCGATGAAATCAAAAACCAATATGATTATGAAGAGCATGGAGGTGCTCCCCTATTGGGTATAAATGGTATTTCCATTGTTAGCCATGGTAACTCAACACCCAAAGCCATTATGAATTCCATTTTTGTTGCGCAGAAATCAATCAATGAAAATTTAATCCAAGACATTTCCAAAGGCATTGATGAACATCTAGGAGCCATCAGTTGAAAGCAACCATTACTGCAACAGCCCGGTATCTTCCGGATCGCAAATTATCTAATTTTGATTTAGAAAAAATGGTGGATACGTCTGATGAATGGATCCGTACTCGAACTGGTATCGAAAACCGCCATTTGGTGGGTGAAGGTGAAGCCACGTCTGCTATGGGTGCAGAGATTGCCAAACAACTTTTGGAGCGCAGCGGAAAATCACCTGAAGATATCGATTTAATCTTGGTCGCGACCATTACCCCGGACTATCCTGTGGTATCGACAGCAGCCTTGGTTCAGAATAAAATTGGCGCAACAAATGCATGGGGTTATGACATTATCGCAGCCTGCACCGGATTTGTGTATGCCTTAGAGACTGGGGCTAAACTGATCGAATCCGGTACCTATAAAAATGTATTAGTCATTGGCGCAGATACCATGAGTTCAATCATTGATTATACGGATAAAAACACCTGTGTTATTTTTGGAGATGGAGGCGGCGGTGTGCTGTTAGAACCATCATCTAATGATATTGGAATCATGGATTCAATCCTTCATGCTGATGGAAGTGGAAGTGAATATTTAAACGTACCTGCAGGGGGTAGTATGCATCCTACATCAATGGATACAGTGAATAAAAAAATGCACTATGTGTATCAAGATGGAAAGACCGTTTATAAATTTGCTGTGAAAAACATGTCGGATGTGAGCAAACGAATTTTAGATCAAAATGAACTGACCGGTGATGATATTAAATTATTCATCCCTCACCAAGCCAATCGTCGCATTATTGATGCCGCAGCCAAAAGATGTGGCCTAGGCCCCGAAAAAGTGTTGGTCAACATTAATCGTTATGGGAATACCACTGCCGGTACTATTCCCATTGCTTTGGATGAAGCGGTAGAGACCAATCGATTAGAAAAAAATGACATTTTATTATTGGCCGCATTCGGTGGCGGATTTACATGGGGTTCCATGCTAATTCGATGGGGGAATGCATAATGTCCCTAGCGTTTTTATGTCCGGGCCAAGCTTCCCAAAAAGTAGGTATGGGGCACGATTTATATCAAGAAACTGATTTAGGTAAATCCTATTTTGATGTGGCCAATGCGATCATGGATGTGGATATCCAAAGAATTATTTTTGATGGCCCCGAAGAAACATTAAAACAAACTCAGTACACACAACCCGCCATTTATATTGTTAGCGTCATCATTGGCGAATTGCTGAAAGAAAAAGGAATAAAGCCTACTTGTGCTACCGGGCACAGTCTGGGTGAATATTCAGCGTTGGCTCTTGCGGGTGCATTTGATTTCAAAACCGGATTGGAATTAGTTAAAGTCCGTGCTAAAGGTATGCAAAATGCCGGTACCACCCACCCTGGCACCATGGCAGCAGTGATTGGCATGGATGATGATAAAGTGAAAGCATTATGTAATGGTTATAATGGTGGCATTGTCGTTGCAGCCAATTTTAATGCCAAAGGCCAGGTGGTTATTTCTGGTGAAACGGATGCAGTTCGGGCCATCATGCCAGAGATGAAAGAAGCGGGTGCAATAAAAGTTGTAGAATTAAATGTGAGTGGCGCTTTTCATTCACCCCTCATGACACCGGCAAAAGAAGCACTCATGAATAAACTGGCTTCCATTGATATTCAGGATAGTGAAATTCCTGTTTATGCCAATGTTTCTGCCTCTCCTGTCTCAAATGCAAATGACATTCGTCAATCGTTGATTGACCAATTAGAAAACCCTGTTCAGTGGCATGAATCTATATCTCAAATGGTTAAAGATGGAATCACTTCAGCCGTCGAAGTGGGGCCAGGACGCGTCCTCCAGGGACTATCTAGAAGAATTGACCGTTCATTGAATATGAATGGTGTTGAATCTCTTGAACAAATCGTAAATTTCGATCATGTTTAAACTAAATAATAAAGTCGCTGTCATCACCGGCGCCTCTCGCGGCATCGGTAAAAGGATGGCTGAAACCTTTGCAAAGGCAGGCGCGCACGTGGTGTGTGTCAGTCGAAGCGAAAACGTACTCAAATCCGTGGCTGATGCAATAAATGGAAGCGGTGGATTCGCCTCTGTTTATGCCTGCGATGTATCCGATTTCAATGCATATCAAGATATGATAAAAGATACAGCAGCCAACCATGGGTCTGTTGATATTTTAGTCAATAATGCCGGTATCACCAGAGACACCCTTATCATGCGGATGTCAGAAGAAGATTGGCAAACCGTAATCGATATAAATTTAAAAGGTGCCTTTAATGGCATCAAAGCGGTCACCAGGGTCATGATGAAACAACGTGCAGGTCGAATCATCAATATCACCTCCGTGGTGGGACTCACGGGGAATCCTGGACAAGCCAATTATGCTGCATCCAAAGCTGGACTCATCGGATTATCAAAAGCCACTGCAAAGGAACTGGCATCTCGCGGTATCACGGTGAATAGCATTGCGCCGGGGTATATTGCAACTGATATGACCGATGCCATGACCGATCAAGCCAAAGAAACTTTAAATTCACAAATTCCATTGGGACGCATAGGCAGTCCTGATGACATTGCTGCCGCTGCCCTATTTCTGGCTTCAGATGAAGCAGGATATATTACAGGGCAAACCATCACTGTGGATGGTGGCATGGTAATGATTTAATCAAGGAGACAATAATGTCTACATTCGATAAAGTAAAAGAAGTCATCATCGATAAACTCGGTGTTGAAGAAGATAAAATCGTTTCCGGTGCATCTTTCGTAGATGACCTCGGTGCCGATTCACTTGATACAGTTGAGTTAATTATGCAGCTCGAAGAGGAATTCGGTATTGAAATTCCTGATGAAGATGCAGAAACAATTACGACTGTTCAAGCTACTGTCGATTATATTGAAGCCAATCAATAGAATCATATGAGCAAACGTCGCGTTGTCATTACTGGATTGGGTATTTTAGCACCCAATGGTAATTCCACTTCTGAGTATTGGGATGCTTTGACCGTCGGAAAAAGCGGTATTGGCCCCATCACATATTTTGATACAGATAAACTCAGTGTCAAAATTGCCGGGGAACTTTCTGATTTTAATCCAGAAGATCATTTTGACCGGAAAGAAGTGCGCAAATTGGATCCGTTCACCATTTACCATATGGTAGCTTCAAAAGAGGCAATAGAGCAATCCGGATTGAATCAAAGCGACGTAAATATGGAACGTGTTGGCGTTATAATTGGATCGGGAGTTGGGGGGATTCAAACACTTGAAGAACAACACAGCATATACTCTAAAAGAGGACAACGCCGGGTTTCCCCCTTCTTCGTTCCACGTATGATTGCCAATATTGCCGCAGGAAATCTTGCCATCCAGCATGGATTTCAAGGTCCCAATAATACAGTCATATCCGCATGTGCTTCCAGTACCGATGCCATTGGTTCTGCCTTCCGTACCATTCAATACGGTGATGCAGATATGATGGTCACTGGTGGTGCCGAAGCAAGCATAACCGGGTTAACTATATCCGGATTTGCAAATATAAAGGCACTATCCACACGGAATGATGACCCCACAGCTGCCAGCCGCCCCTTTGATTTAGACCGAGATGGGTTTGTTTTGGGTGAAGGGTCGGCTACATTGATACTCGAAGAAGCTGAACATGCCAAAGCCAGGGGTGCAACCATTCTGGCCGAAATGGCTGGCTATGGTGCCACCGATGATGCCTATCATATCACCCAACCTGCTGAAGGTGGTTTGGGAGCCATCCATGCCATGCGGAATGCGGTAAATGATGCGGGGCTTTCTCTGGAAGAAGTGGATTACATCAATGCTCATGGTACCTCCACCCCCTTCAATGATAAGACAGAGTCCGCAGCCATTTCATCTCTCTTTGGTGATCATGCTCAAAACTTGTACGTCAGTTCAACCAAATCTATGGTCGGGCACTCTTTAGGTGCCAGTGGTGCATTAGAGGCCGCTGCTTGTGTGAAGGCCATCGAAAATAATATGATTCCACCTACCATCAACTACACTACACCTGATCCAGAATGCCAATTAAACTATGTCCCAAATAAATCAATAGAGACAGATGTAAATGTAACCATGTCAAACTCATTTGGCTTCGGCGGACATAATGGTGTGATTGTAATTAAACAATGGAATCAAGCATAGCGCGTGCCACTATTTGATATTCTACTTAAATCATTTAAATCACACCCCCTTTCTAAATTAGAAAAAATATGCGGTCACCAATTCCGTAACCGTACCTACCTGGAACAAGCATTTACCCACCGTTCCATTTCCAGCTTGCCGAGACAAAATTATGAACGGTTGGAATTCCTTGGTGATGCAGTCATTGACATTGTGGTAAGTCGAGAACTTATGCGTGAGTTCCCCGAAGGTGATGAAGGCTTACTTACCCAAAAACGTTCGGCCCTCGTTCAAAAATCTTTTTTGGCAACCATGGGACAGTTATTAAATCTTCTCGATTTTATTGATATTGAAGCCACCGTAGATATAAATCAGGAAAAGATTGCAGTTAAACAGTCGGCCAATTTGTATGAAGCACTCATTGGTGCCATGTATTTAGATCGAGGCATCGAGCCGGCGAAAAAACTAATTCTTGATACAATATGGACCCATCGTAATGAGGCATGGAAATCCGTAAACCACAAAGGTCAACTCATTGAATTATGCCATGAGAAACAAATGGCAAATCCCAAATTTTTAGTATCCAATGTAACTGGACCGGATCATCAAAAATTGTTTGAAGTCCACGTTAAAATTGGGGATGAAATCTATCCGAGCGGGATTGGTACAAATAAAAAGGCAGCGGAGCAGCATGCGGCGCAATACGCCATGGACGCTTTACAGAGCTAATTCTCTATATCTTTAATTTTATCCCTGATGCGAGCAGCTATTTCATATTCTTCCTTATCAATGGCTTTTTGAAGCTGATCTTCTAATAATTCCACTTTGGGTTCTTGCTGAATATCCTCTTCAATATCTTCCATATCTTCTTCCCACACCATAGACGCTTCCATGACCTCATTGGCCACCAGAATTGGTGAATGCATGCGGAGAGCCACTGCAAGGGCATCACTGGGGCGTGAATCAATTTCACGATGACCCAGCTCTTCACTTTGAAGATCAAGGATTGAATAGAAAATACCTTCTTCCAGTTTAGTAATTTTTACAGCGGATAAATTTCCATCAATCCCTTGGATTACATTGGCAATTAGATCGTGCGTTAAGGGTCGAGGCGTATCCATATATTCCATAGCCATTGCAATAGCTTGGGCTTCATAGGCCCCTACAAGAACAGGAAGCTTGCGATCCCCTTCTAATTCTTTAAGAATTACCGCATAACTGCGGTTCGGGTGATAATATGATATTTTTTGAACTTTAACGGGAATCATCTTGTATCCTTATTCGAAATTATATACCCGCCAGTTAGGGTTCAACTTTTTTTGGATAAAATTCCTTTTAATTGATCAATCTTTTTTACCGGCGTTGGATCGGTGCCATGCAAAATTGCACACCAATAACTGACCCAATCACCAAAATGAATCGAATGCAAATACCGCTCTGTCATTGAATCTCCATCAATAGAAACCACTTCATGATTTCCCGAAAGACCTCCGATAATTTCTCGAGTTGAATCTTGACGAATCGCCGTGCGGGGATGATCTTTTTCATCTGAGAGCCAAATCACTGAAATTTGATGAATTAAATTTGGATTGTTTTCCCAACCAACAATTTCATTATGGTTCATTTCCGGCAATTCATTGTGATACGCCAACATTTTACTATTTTCACTAAGCTGGCCTTTCCATCGGACCGCAAGTGTTGCTGTGGCATCAGATTCAGCATAAATCACGGGTACTGTTTGATATATCCGCTGGGCCATTGCAAATGTCGGATTCTCATCCGATTCTATTCCATATTCATCTCTTTTTGATTGAATCTTTGATACGGCATTATTGAGCTCACCAATCGTGTCTGTTCCAATCAATCCAATTGTATTGAGCACATAGAGCATGGGGACAAATGAAATGGCCAAGGCGGCGCGAGGCTGCAACCCCGGAGGAATGGCGACCACATCCAAGCCCAATGCCTTCATTCGTTCGGTTAAGGCACCACCGGTGGATATACCCACTATTTGTGCACCTTTATCCCGTGCGTGATCAAAAGCAGAAAGGGTTTCTTCCGTATTCCCGGAGTAGGAGGAACAGATGACCAGCGTGTATTCATTCACCCAATGAGGTAAAGTATAATTTCTAGACACCACCATGGGGATGTTCAAATCATACTTGGCCAGGGTGCGGACCACGTCGCCACCAATGGCCGATCCGCCCATACCAGCCACTACAATATTACGGATATCCGCATAGGGTCGATTCAGTGAAATGGATTTGCCAATTTCCATTGCTGTTTCAATATGATCTGGAAAATCATAAATGGATTGATACATATTGTCCGGATCGAGTGTTTTGTATGATGACATTAAAATTTCCTTTTTAAAATCATAGTGGCAAATTGGTTCAAATGATCCTGTTTTTCTTCTTGGATCCTATCCAGGCCTTGTCTGGCTTTTTCAATATAATGATGAATGACGCGCTCACCTTCTGCTTGAATATTATTCGCTTCAAAATAGGATTGATAATCAGAGATGGAAGGCGAGGTGTCCATAAATGCCCTCCAGTTGACCGGATGCTTTTCACGAGCTAAAATCGTAATTGCGGTTTGTTTCCCTTCCCGGATATCACTACCGAGACTTTTCCCCATGGTGGATTCATCCCCGAATATTTCCAAAAAGTCATCCTGTATCTGAAAGGCCAATCCTAAGTTCAGTCCAAATTCAAATAAGTGGTGGGCATCTTCTTTATTTACTCCACCTAGCAATGCCCCCAATTCAGCACATAATCCCAAAAGTGAACCAGTCTTTTTTCCGATCATGATTAGATATTGTCCCATAGTAATGGATACATCATGCTCAAATTCTTTATCCATCCCCTGGCCTTCACAGACTGCCAATGTCACTTCATTGAAGCGCTGATGAATAATTGGCGGCAGTCCTATGAGAATCAATTGGGAGAGGACGAATAAACCATCCCCTGAGAGAATGGCGGTAGAACCATCCCATTGTTGATGGACGGTCGGCTGGCCGTGGCGTGTTTTATCTCCATCCATAATATCATCATGGACGAGTGTAAAATTATGCAGGAGCTCCAGAGCGATGGCCACTTTCATGAGATCATCAGGATCTGCATCATGAGCCTGTCCCGATAAATGCACTAAAATTGGTCGAAGGCGTTTCCCTTTTCCCTTGAGGACATATTCAATCGGATCATAGAGATACCGAGGCGTCTCATGGATGGGAACTTTTTTTAGAGCTTTTTCAATTTCTCCCTTTAGAAAAATGATATGATCTTGAAATGTACTAATGGCCGCTGTCCAGTTTTAAAGTGCTAATTTCATTTAATTTACCTATAACGATGGACTGAATTTCTTGCATCCGCTCAGGTGTATTGGCTTCAAATCGACAAACAATGACAGGCTGCGTATTGGATGCTCGAACCAAACCCCATCCATCACCAAATTTGATACGGACACCGTCCACGGTGCTACAGTCATAATTTTCTGTAAAGTAGTCGACTGCTTCTTTTGCTATCCGAAATTTTTCTTCGTCCGATTCAGCTTCTAAACGCATTTCTGGAGTAGAATAATAAGTTGGCAATTCTGCTTTCAGTTCAGATAAAGTCCGATACGTTCTGGATAACGTTTGTACAATTCGAGCTGCCACATAAATGGCATCGTCAAATCCAAAGAAATCATCGGCAAAAAAGATATGGCCACTCATCTCGCCACCCAATTTGCAGTTCAGTTCAGCCATCCGCTGTTTAATGAGAGAATGTCCGGTTTTCCACATGACGGGCTTGCCGCCATATTTCAAGATCATATCTTCCAAGGCTTGTGAACACTTTACATC
>DKLW01000048.1:0-42927 GCA_002455835.1 Fidelibacterota bacterium UBA6630
AGCATTACGTGGGGGATTAATTTTACAACTCTCCATAGAATAGACTATCAAAAATTGAAACATTTTTCATGAATTATAAAAGACAATAAAACTAAAATTAATTTTTTTTTTTACATTGTGTTTCAAAAACGTTTGGTCTTATACTTTCACAATACATTTAAACAAATTAGCAAAGGAGGAGTGATGAAACGAATCGCTAGTGTTCTCATTCTTTTAACTTCTACAGCCTTGTTTGCACAGGCAACGTTCAGTAATCATAGTGTATATTATAAAGCCCAAGGAGACACCAATCAATGGAATGCGAGTACAGGACCTCGTGGTGTTTGGAGTGGCTCAGATTTGGATAAAGATGGCCGAATGGAAATTTGGGCTACCGATTATACAGGAGGCGGTAAGATCCATGCCTTTGAATGGTATTATGGCGATACCTTAGTCCATGTATGGTCATCACCCAATTCTAACTCCGCTTATTCCTCTGGTACACGTTGGCTTCAGACTGGGGATCTAGATGGTGATGGATTAGGCGAAGTTGTGTTTTTCAGTGGTCGTTATAATAACTCGGATACAACTGCCGGATTGCACGTTTATGAATGGGATGGCGCAACAGATAATGGATATACAACACATTGGTTCCGAAATCTTCACACAGCATTTGCAGATACCATGAGTGAAGTGCGTGTCGAACATTTTACCATTAATGATATTGATGGGGATGGAACCCAAGAATTAATCTGGGCAAATAATGGACCCTCCAATCCAGCCTATGGTACAACGGCAACGACGCATTCTGCCTATTCAGGTGACCGGTTTGTCATTGCGTCAGTAAGTGGCGATATCGGCGTACTGCCCCAGTTGGTAGAAGAATATGCTATGTCTCCAAGGGATGTTGACAAAGATGGTGCAAGAGAAAATGCAGTTGGTGGCGGTAGCCCCCAGGGTGTAGTAGTTGCAGATATGGATGGGGACGGTAAAAAAGAAGCTGTCTGTTTTTCATGGAATAATCTTGCTGTATTCGTTATAGAAGCTACCGGAGCCGATACATATACTTTAGGAGATACGTCCTACGTGAAATTAGCGGATAAGGATGACTGGACTCTAGCACCCACCGTAGCTGATGCGGATAAGGACGGAAAAGATGAGGTCTATGTAGGAGGGTTTTATGATAAGCAATTCTTCATTGTTGCCGATACAGATGGGGATGCAAATAAATTAGCTGTATCAGAAACAGCAGTGTTAGACTCTGCTTTTGGTTATGCCTACGGTGCATCGGCGAGCAATAATGCTTTTGGTGATCCGGCCATTTTCTTCGGTTATGGAAAGGGAACTTCAATGTTCCAATTTACAGGGACAGGAAGTGTACTTGATTCATCCAATTGGACTCGAACCGACTTTACGGTAGATACAACTCAAACTGGTGGCCCAAATAAAATGTTTGCCGGCTCAAATCTAGACCGTGATTCATTTGGCGAAGTAATTATGGCGTATCAAGGTGTCTCTGATAGCTTGTATGGAGGAACCGACTCTTCAAAGGCAAATCCGAATCGTGTATTCTTACGGGTGCTGGAATACAGTACAAAGAGTACAGATTTAAATGTAAAAGACATTGTTTTGATTACACCGGAAGACTTTAAACTGAATCAAAATTATCCAAACCCATTTAACCCAACCACTACAATTGAATATACATTGCCGATTGCGAGCACGGTGAATATATCTATCTACAATGTAATGGGACAGGAAGTTGCAACAATCCTACCCTTACAAGATAAACCAGCCGGAACCTATCGTGTGAATTGGGATGGATTGGATCGGAGTGGAAATCAGGTGGCCAGTGGCACCTATTTCTATTCCATGCGTTTTGGAAATTTCACAAAGACTAAACAAATGACGTTCATGAAGTGAACAATCCACTTGCGTGGTACAAAGCCCCGTCTCGTTTACCGAGACGGGGCTTTTTTTTGCCTAATACCTAATTCTAAGCATCGGGGGTTCAAATATCATGTATAAATTCTTAGCCAGAGAATGAAGAGATTATTCAAAATAATTCTAACCATTTTATTATTGAGCATTACACATGCACAATTTTTGGATGCGGTTCGCCAAGTAGAATTTGATGGCCCTGGTTCTCGTTCCAGATCGGTGATTGGATATAAAATGACAGGAAGTGTAAAACAATTACCGTGGGATATTCTTGTGGAGGGGGCAGCACTTCGATTCTCAGGAGACTCAACGGCCACTGTAACAATTCAATTTTTAGATTCAAAAGGAATTTGGTCTAAAGATTACAAAGCCAAAATTTTCCCTGAACCCAATAGTAACCGATTTATTGCATCTGTTTTAGATTATTCACTGAATGAAATTCATGCCATTCGATATGAGGTTAATTCAGAAAATCCTGTTCATTTTTTAAAGGGAGGTGTTTTCGAAAAAGTTAATGAAACTATTCAACAAGAAAACCGAACCTATACAAAACTGAATCCATTAGGGGTAGAAAAGCCAAAAGTCATTTCAAGGAGTGAATGGGGTGCCAATGATCCAAAATATAGTTATTCAAATCACCCATATTTTGACAAAATGACCCTTCACCACGCTGCAGGGTGGGGGGCTAAATCCTTAGATGAGGGGAAAGCAGCAGTAAAATCTATCCAAGAGTTCCATCAGGATGGACGTGGGTGGAGTGATATTGGTTACCATTTTGTTGTTGATATGGCCGGGAATATTTACCAGGGGCGTCCTGAGACTGTTCTTGGTGCACATGTGGGTGGTGCCAATACGGGGAATATAGGTGTATGTATTTTGGGCTGTTATCATCCACCTGAAACCAGTATCACTTGCCGGGATGAAATGACCTATAACACTGAAAAATCACTTATACACTTATATGCATGGATAAGTGATACATATGGGGTTCAACCTAAGGTACTAAAAGGACATCGTGATTATTTTGGTACAACATCCTGTCCCGGCGATAATGTATGGTCGATGTTAACACAAATGCGTGCGGACATTTCTCTATACATACAATATGGGGAACAGCCTACGCGTTTTGCATTATTTCAAAATTATCCCAACCCATTTAATAACACGACAACTTTACACTATGATATACCGGAGCCAGCAGATGTGAAAATTATTATTTATGATATTCTGGGGAGGCGTGTTAAAGTACTGGTCAATCAAACTCAGCATTATGGTTATAAAAAGATCATATGGAATGGTAAAGATGATAGGGGAGTATCAGTCGCTCCTGGGGTTTATTTTTTCAGAGCTGAACTAGGATCCCTAACTGAAACAAGGAAAATGGTTTTACTAAAATAAATAATCTAAATTTGTTTAACCTTGGAGTTAAAACTACAAGGTCCTAATCTCCATGGGAGATAAATTCTTTATTAAGAGGTTAACTAATGAAATCAATTAAAAGTACTATTCTAATAAGCTTAGTAAGCTTAAGCAGTCTATTAGCCCAGCAGACTATAATCCATGCGGGATTATTATTAGATGGGTTATCCAAAAAAGCTGTATCTAAACGATCTATACTTGTAGAAGATGGAAAGATTATTGATGTGGTCAGAGGGTATAAAAAAGGCGGGGAAATGGATACGGTTATAGATTTGAAAGATGCTACTGTAATGCCTGGCTGGATCGATATGCATGTCCATTTAAGTGGGGAATCTAATCCTATGGCTTATGGTGAGGATTTCTATATGAATCCAGAAGATGTAGCTTATAGGGCAATTCCCTGGGTAGAAAAAACATTGCTGGCGGGTTTTACTTCGGTTCGTGATTTAGGTGGAGCAATTATGCTATCAACTCGAAATGCAATAAATAAGGGATATATTAAAGGACCTCGAATTTATTCAGCAGGTCGAAGTATTGGGACCACCGGTGGTCACGCTGATCCGACAAGTGGTTTAAATCGAGAATTCCGAGGAGATCCTGGACCCTACGAAGGGGTGATCAATGGAGTGGAAGATGCCATGAAGGGTGTCCGCCAACGTTATAAGGATGGCTCAGATTTAGTAAAAATTACTGCTACTGGAGGTGTTTTGAGCGTCGCAAAAAATGGTCAAAACCCTCAGTTTACTGAAAATGAGATTAAAGCTATTGTAGAAACTGCTTCAGATTACGAAATGTTTGTAGCCGCCCATGCGCATGGTATAGAAGGTATGCAAAGAGCAATCCGAGCAGGTGTTAGAACTATAGAACATGGTACCCTAATGGATAAGGAAACAGCGCAACTTATGGTAAAGTACGGTACTTATCTTGTGCCCACCATCAGTGCAGGTGAATTTGTATATGTAAAAGCCCAAAAGCCTGGATATTTTCCAGAAATTATTCGACCCAAAGCATTGGCCATTGGACCATTAATTAAGAATACTGTCACTATGGCCTATAAAGAGGGCGTAAAAATTGCGTTTGGTACGGATAGTGGCGTATCACCTCATGGTGATAATGCAGATGAATTTCGTTTCATGGTGGAAGCTGGTATGGCTCCTATTGATGTAATTAATTCAGCTACATCTGTAGCAGCAGAAGCACTGGGCATTGATGATTTGGGTAAAATTAAAAAAGGAATGAAAGCGGATATTGTAGCAGTGCCTGGTGACCCATTAAAAGATATCACGATTACGAATAAAGTGAATTTCGTTATGAAAGGTGGGGTAGTATATAAATAAGGGGCAGAATAGCCTACCTCTTATTTATTTCATCAAACTATAGGGCGGGAATCTATTGATGACCGTTTGAAATGGACCGCGAATTATTTTTGATCTGGTGCCAGGCGTTTTATTGAATTCTAAAGCCCAAACCATTTTGAATTCTTCCAGACTGCCTTGATCTAGCCCATATTCCCATTCCATCCATTCTTTGCAAGATGATTCACCCTGGCAGATGTCAAACTCGTTGGTTAATGTCAGGGATCCATCCTTTAGTTCATAAATATAGGCTACTTCATATATCCAAGTGCCTTGACCAATGCCAGGTCCATCCCCAGAATCAACCCAAATATCATCATAACGGTATTTAACATAAATTGTATCACCATCTAATTCCCATTCTGCAACGGTAGAATCAGTATAGGTTCGATTCCAACCAGAGCCATCATCATAGGGATCCTCCCAAGTGTAGACCTCTACCCAGCGACCTCCATCTTCAATATGGATTGCCCAAGAACCATAATCCCAAGAAGTATCATCCTCGTAACTAAAAATTTCTGTAGGTGTATTGGCTGGAATTACAATTGTGGAATGTTCCAATGTGCCACCAATCATTAAGAAATTAGTATCTGAAACAGAATATTTTTGTTCTGGAATGTTCAATATTCGACCATCGAAAGTAAAATCTATTTGATCCTGGATTTCAATATAATTGCCATCATTGAAATAAATTCCCAAATAGTCTGAGTGCCACTCACCGTAGGTAGTATCATAATTTCCCGTACTATCATTAAACCATATAGTAGTATCCTGATACTGTTCAGAATAATTATCCATATATGCTGTAATTACAGGCTTATTAAAATTATTCTGTGTTTTGAACCAATTATAATTTGTTATAGATACACCTACATCTCCCGAATAATTGTCTATCCAACCATGCATGAACATGATATCATCCTCTACTATTCCAGAAACATTTATAGCTCCTTCTCCATCTGCCATCCTATCTATAAGCTCTTGGTTCGAATTTGTAGTTATAACCATTGCATAGTTCCAGGTATTTAAACTGTGGTCTGCCACATCTTCAACTGATCTTCCTGCGGTATAGCGGTTCAATGATTGGGGCATATACCAAGTACCTACAATTTTGTCCTCAATAGATACATCCTTTTCACAGGAAAAGATGCTCATGGCAAATAGGGTAAAAAATAACTTTTTCATAGATTTAGTGTGAAATTAATAAATTAAGGGAAATTTACATAAAATTAATTAAAGGACGCTGTGATAATTGTCACACTTTTTGGTTTCAGATCAATTTTTAGCGCTTAAGCGATTTGATTAATTTGATTGAAAAATGGACAACTTAGATTTCTTTAATAATGGTTCTTTGAGTAAAGGCAATATTTTCTCATTTTATTGATATCTATGAATTTTCTATGTGATTGACTAATGTTTTTAATGCTTCAAAATATCCGGCTTTTCCTTTACCAGATATTTGACCAATACACACATTTTTGATTACTGATATTTTTCTAAACTCTTCTCTTTGATTTATGGCACTTAAGTGAACTTCAATAACTGGAATGGGTATTGCAGAAATTGCATCTCGAAGTGCATACGAATAATGGGTCAAAGCTCCAGGGTTAATAATTAATCCATCAAATTCATTAATGGCGGCGTGAATCTGATCTATTAGGTCCCCTTCATGGTTTGATTGAAACCAAATAATTTCATAATCATCTAACTCTATTTGAGAATTAAGCCATATTTTAATATCTTTTATTGAATCGATACCATAAATGTCGGGCTCCCTTAAGCCTAATAGATTAAGATTAGGGCCATTTAAGACTAAGAATTTCATTGAATTACTTTGAGTGATTTTTTAATTAAATCATCTGTTATGGATTTAGATATTTTTGCAAAACCAATTTTATCTAATATAACAAAATGAAGAATACTGTTTTTAACTTTTTTGTCTCTTTTAACAAATGATAAAATGGTATTTGTATCGAGTTTAGGAATGGAATCTAGAGATAATTTTTCAATAGTTTGGATTAAATAGTCCTCATCATCTTTATCGATGGTACCAATTTCCCTTGAGATCCACCCAGCGCATTTCATGCCTAATGCTACAGCTTCACCATGGCGGATACCTCTATATTCAAGATGAGCTTCTACTGCATGACCTATAGTATGACCAAAATTTAATATCTTTCTCAATCCATCTTCCCGCTCATCTTTGGAAACTATTTCTGCTTTAATTTCACAAGAACGATGAATAGCTTTTTCAAATGGAAAAGAATCAAATTCATCTAACCACTGAGAAACTTGATCAAAAAATTCCCGATCCCAGATAGCACCATATTTTATAACTTCACCCAACCCAGAAATAAGTTCTTCTTTTGGAAGTGTATTTAAAATTTTAGGGTCTATTAATACACCTTTTGGTTGATAAATCGCTCCAACCAGATTTTTCCCTTCAGTGAAATTAATTCCAGTTTTTCCACCAATTGCTGAATCTACCATAGCTAATAATGTTGTAGGAATTTGGTAATAATTAATTCCACGCATAAATGATGAGGCAACGAATCCTGCGACATCGCCGACAACACCGCCACCCAATGCTAAAATTATTGTGGAGCGATCACAATTCATTTTAATCATTTGATTAATCACTTTATTGAATTCATTGATAGATTTTGCAGCTTCACCATTTGGTAGGGTTAAATAATCGATATCGAAGTCTAATTTTCTAAAATGATCCATTAGTTTAAAGCCAAATAATTCCATAAGATTATTTTGACATATAATAACCCATTTCTGACCATGATTATTTTTTTTCAGGATTGCTGGGAATTCCTGCATAAGCCCCGATTTTACCTGAATAGGGTAAGAGCGATTACCTAGATTGACTTGAATTACTTTCATGATTGCAGGTTAATTAAAATTTCATTTGTTATTTCTTCAGGGGTTTTCCCATCGGTATTTATAGTTATATCTGCTATTGATAGATATTTTTCTCGTCTATCTGACCACAATTGAATCAAAGATTTTTCTACATTATTTTTGGCCAGTAGAGGCCTTCTGGCTGCACCTTTCAATCGCGGAAGCAATTCCTTAATAGAAGCTGTTAATAAAACTGCGGTACCATTCCCTTGAATGAAATTTCGGTTTTCTTCATTTAAAATAATTCCGCCACCGCATGCAACAACTGAAGCTGATATTTCCTTCAAGTGCTCCATTTCTATTTTCCTAAAAGCGCTTTCCCCATTTAACTCAAATATTTTAGAAATAGTTTTTTTTGTACTTTTTTCAATCTCTTTATCCAGATCAAGAAATGGTATTTTTAATACATTTGCAAGCAATACGCCAACAGTTGATTTACCGGTACCCATCATACCAATTAAGAAAATGTTCATTAATATTTTGCAGTAGACTTCATATGGGCTTTGAGTTGTTCTATTGAATCACCACCAAATTTTTCTAATAGAGCATCTACAAGCACAAAACATAACATGCTTTCTGCGATAATTGATGCAGCGGGCACAGCACAAGAATCAGTTCGTTCTTTGTGGGCTTCCTTATTTTCCAATGAATTAATATCGACCGATCTCAAAGGTTTTATTAGCGTTGGAATTGGTTTCATAGCCATTCGCAAAATAATAGGTTGAGCATTACTCATTCCGCCTTCAATGCCACCTGCATTATTGGAGTAACGGATGAACTTTTTACTATCATGACCAATTTCATCATGGACTTCACTACCAAATTTTTCTGCACCATCAAATCCGCTTCCAATTTCTACAGCCTTAAAGGCATTTATACTCATCATCATTGCTGATATACGAGTCTGTAGTTTTCGATCCCATTGGGTATGTGCACCAAGTCCGTAGGGGAGTCCTTTGGCTATCACTTCAAAAATTCCGCCTACTGAATCGCCTGATTTTTTTGCATCGTCAATTATTTTTATCATTTTAGTTTCGGCGTCTTTATATATACATCTTACAGGTGATGTGTCCGCCATTTCACTCAATTGATTTGGCATAAGGTTATCGGGGATAGAACTTTCATCTTTCACATTATGGATTTCTATCACTCGACTACCAACTTCAATACCTATTTCTTCCAATAATTTCCGACAGATTGACCCTAGTGCCACACGCATGGTGGTCTCTCGTGCGCTAGATCTTTCGAGGACATTGCGGATATCATCAAACCCATATTTTTGGATGCCGGCTAGATCCGCATGGCCTGGCCTGGGAAGTGTAACTTTCCTAATGTCATCTTGAACAGGAGTGACAGACATTTTATTTGTCCAATTTTTCCAATCTTTATTACGTACAATAAGACCTAAAGGGGCACCAATGGTTTTACCATGACGAACACCACACCAAATCTCAGCATGGTCAGTCTCAATTTTCATTCGTCCACCACGACCGTATCCCATTTGACGCCGCTTCAATTGGCGGCCTATATAATCTTCTGAAATGTCAAGTTCTGCCGGTATACCATCTAAAATGCCAAGTAGTCCCATCCCATGGGATTCTCCAGCTGTGAGGAATTTAATTTGTGTTAACATAATTTTGTTTTTAATGCCATTTTAATTGGCTCCAATTTAATTTTGTCTGAGGATTTTTCTCCAAACCATATATTAAATGATGACAATCCTTGAGCAATGAACATATCTAATCCACCTACTGTTTTTGCCCCTAAATCATTCCCTCTTTTCAACCATTTTGTTTGTAATGGATTGTAAATTAAATCCACTAAAACATGGTTTTGTTGGATATCGATTTTTGGCGTGGATTCTGTATCGGGCCACATACCAAGCGGTGTGCAATTTATTATGACATCAAACTGTTCACAGGGTTCATTATTTTTAAATAAAGAGCTTATCCAATCCAATAATTGATTCTCTTTTTCTTTGGTGCGATTTTGAACAGAAATAGATTTAACACCGGCCTGTATCAAGGCATAAGCAATGGATCTTGCGGATCCTCCTGCACCAAGAATTATGCAATCCATCCCTTCTAAAACTATATTATTTATATCCATAGCTTTTAAAAAACCAACCCAGTCTGTATTGTGACCTTTACCATGATGAACACAATTTACAGCACCTATAGCTTGGGCAGATTTATCCAATTCATCTAAGAATGGAATAACAGATTGCTTATATGGGATGGTCACATTAAAGCCATCCAACTCGTTCTGTGTCATAAATGATCTAAGAGAATCGATATGTATTTGGATTTTTTCAAAGGACGCATCGATGTCAAGTTGTCTATAAATCTCATGGTGGAGTATCGGGCTTAAACTATGTGCAATGGGATTACCAATAACTGCAAATTGGATCATTGTTTTAACCGCGCTAGCTCGTCATAGAATTCGGGGTAAGATACAGATATGCAACCCGGGTCATCTAACACAACATTGCCATCTGCGACTAATTCGGCGATGGTAAATGCCATGGCGATTCGATGATCATGATAAGTTTCAATCTCTGCACCTTTTAGTTTGGTTGGGCCGTTAATAATAAATCCATCATTCAGTTCGTATATCTCACCGCCCATTCTTTTCAGATTTGTACAAATTGCATGAATACGGTCGCATTCTTTTACACGAAGTTCTTCTGCACCATTAACTTTTGTTTTTCCTTCTGCTTGTGTGGCAAGAATTGCAATGATGGGTAATTCATCGATTAATCCTGGTACATCATTTTTGGTAATTGAAATCCCACTTAATGACTGGTGAAATACATTTAATTTTCCGATCCATTCACCTGCTTCGTCCCATTGATCCAAGCAATCTATACCAGCTCCCATTTGATATAGTGCAGAATAAAAACCGATTCGGGTTGGATTACGTAAGATTCTGTTCAATATAACATTAGATCTTGGAACCATGGCTGCTGCTGCTGCAAAAAATGCACCTGTAGATGGATCCCCAGGTACGGTTAATTCAAATGGTGAAAGAAATGATTTTAAGGGTGAAACAGTAGTCGTTAATCCATCAGTAAATAATTCAACCCCCATTCCTTGTAGCATTCTTTCTGTATGGTCTCGGGAGAGAAGAGGTTCCGTTATAGATGTTTCACCGCTTGCACCAAGCCCTGCCAAAAGAATAGCAGATTTTACCTGTGCGCTAGCTACCAGTGACTCATAATGAGTACCATTTAAATTACTTTTGTGAATGGTAACGGGGAGTTTTCCTTGTTGACTTTCCGATTTTAAATCCATTTTTGAAAGGGGATCCAATATGCGATTTATGGGGCGATTGGAAAGAGAATCATCGCCTATGAAAGTTGCGTTGACCCCTTGTCCTGCTAAGAGTCCCAGCATTAAACGTGCTGTGGTACCAGAATTCCCACAATCTAGAGGAAGTTTTGGATCTGTGAATTTTTCGCCAGTTATGAAAACTTCATCTCCATAATCCTGAATTCGTATACCACATGCTTCCAGACATTTACGTGTGGACATTACATCTGCACCTGTGGATAGGTTGGATATACGTGATGTACCATGTGCTAGCGCTGCTAACATGAGGGACCGGTGAGAAATGGATTTATCTCCGGGGAATGTGATTTCACCTTTAATACTCATTGGTCTTCAATTCATCTGCAATGAGAAATGCCAACTCAATAGCCTGATTCGCATTCAATCTGGGATCGCAATGAGTATGATAGCGATCCGAAAGATCTGCTTCAGAAATATCATCTACTCCACCAGTACATTCAGTTACATTTTGACCGGTCATTTCTAGATGGATGCCTCCAGCGAAAGAGCCTTCAGATTTATGAATCTGAATATTGTTTTTAACTTCAGATAAGATTTGATCAAATTTGCGCGTTTTAACACCCTTCGAACTTTTGATTGTATTTCCATGCATAGGATCGCAGGACCATACTACAGATCTTCCTTCTTTTTGAACTTTTCTAATCAGTTCCGGAAGATAGTCTTTTACCTTATTATGACCAAATCTTGTAATAAGTGTAATTCGGCCGGCTTCATTATTTGGATTTAAAATTTCTAAGAGTTGGATCAAATCATCTGGTTTTAAGGAAGGACCACACTTAATACCAATTGGATTTTGAATTCCACGACAAAATTCTACATGGGCACTATCTCTGAACCGCGTACGGTCACCTATCCACACAAAATGGGCCGATGTATTGTACACATCTCCAGAGGTAGAATCAGCACGTGTGAGTGCTTCTTCATATGGAAGAAGAAGAGCTTCATGACTGGTATAATATGAAGCCTGTCTCAGTTGTGGCGTATTGCTTGCTGTGATACCTAAGGCTTCCATAAAATTTAAACTTTCCTGAATTTGTTGAGCCAAATAGCGGTAGCGTTCACCTTGATGACTGCTTTTTACAAATCCCATATTCCATGAATTTACCTGACGAAGATCTGCATAACCTCCATCTGCAAAAGCACGAAGTAAATTTAATGTGGATGCGGCTTGAGAATAAGCTTTTAGCATTCGATCTGGATCTGGCTGGCGTTTATCAGATTCAAAGCAGATATCATTAATAATATCACCTCTATAACTAAGGAGCTCAAGACCATCAATCGTTTCGGTACTGCTAGACCTAGGCTTTGCAAACTGACCTGCCATCCGTCCTAGTTTTACTATAGGCAAATTTGCTCCTGAGGTGAGAATTACTGCCATTTGTAATATTACCCGAAACGTATCACGAATATTATTTGCATTAAATTCAGAAAAACTTTCAGCACAATCACCGCCTTGAAGTAAGAAGCCTCTTCCTTCTGCCACGCCAGCTAAGGATTTTTTTAGTGAGCGCACTTCTCCTGTAAATACCAAGGGTGGAAAATCCTTAAGGGTTTTTTCAACATCAGCTAAATGATCTGTATCTGGATATTTTGGGATATGTTTTGCTTTATATTGACGCCAGCTACCAGTTTCCCACATTTTATAATGTTCCTTTTAATTTTTGAATTAATTCTTTTGTTGCTTCAATGGGGTTTGAAGCTCCATCCATTTTTTTTATAATTGCTGATCCTACTACTGCACCATCAGCATACTCATTGAGCCATTTCACATCATCCCGTGTGCTGATCCCAAAGCCTACCACAAATTGTGTCACACTATGTTTTCGTACCCGGGAAAGATAATCTAACAACGCATCCTTCGATACAAGGTTGTTTCCAGTGACGCCCAAAATGCTTACTGCATAGATTAGATCACCGGCGATTTCTGATATATGTTTTATACGTTCATTGGGTGTATTAGGCGCAACCAATAATATCGGTGATATTCCTCTGGACCTTGCCATTTTGCAGAATGGCTTTGCTTCATCTAATGAAAGATCTGGGAGGATTAAGCCATCAACTCCGACTGAAACGCATTGATCTAAAAAAGCTTCCTCTCCCCATTTCAGGATGGGATTGTAGTATCCCATGAGAGCGATAGGAATCTTGGTTTGATTGCGAATCTGTTTTACCTGTTGAAAAATCGTATTTAACGTGATGCCATTTTTCAAGGCCTGATGACTAGATGCTTGTATAATAGGACCATCAGCTTGTGGATCTGAAAAAGGTATTCCGATCTCAATCATGTCTGCACCGGCACTCACAGCACCTAAGACTAATTCAACCGTGCTGTCTAATTCAGGATAGCCGGCAGTAAAAAAAGGGATTAATTTTTCTTCCTGATTTTGGAATAAGGATTGAATTCGGTTCACAGTTCAATTTCCAATGCTTTTGCGACGGTATGGACATCTTTATCACCACGACCTGATAAGCAAACCACCACATGTTCATCTTTATCTATCCCATTATCTTTTTGTCTTAAATAAGCCAAGGCATGGGCTGATTCTAATGCAGGCAAGATTCCTTCTTTTTCAGATAGCCATTGGAATGCATCCAAAGCCTCCTTGTCTGTGGCTGAAAAATATGTCACTCGCCCTGATTTATTAAGATAGCTGTGTTCAGGGCCAACTCCGGGATAGTCTAAACCTGCCGAAATAGAATGGGGAAGGGTCACTTGGCCATCCGCATTTTGAAGTAATGTAGACGCTGCACCATGGAGGACGCCAAAATCACCTTTGGTTAAGGTAGCCGCATGTTTATCGCTATGTAATCCTTCCCCTGCGGCTTCTATACCAATAAGGTTTACATTATCTTTTAGAAATGGATAAAAAAGCCCCATGGCATTGGAGCCGCCACCTACGCAAGCTACGAGCCGATCTGGGAGATGCTGGCCAGATTGATTTGTGAATTGTTGCTTGGCTTCTTTTCCGATCACCGATTGAAAATCACGAACCAACATGGGATAGGGATGAGGGCCAACTGTTGAGCCGATAAGGTAATAAGTGGATTCCACATTGGTGACCCAATCTCGAATGGCTTCATTGGTAGCATCTTTCAAAGTTTTGCTTCCGGAAATGACAGTACGGACTTCAGCACCAAGAAGATTCATTCGAAATACATTTAGGGTTTGACGGTGAATATCTTCTTCACCCATATAAACGATACATTCCAATCCAAAACGAGCAGCAACCGTAGCAGTAGCCACACCATGCTGACCGGCTCCCGTTTCGGCAATGATTCGTTTTTTACCCATACGATTTGCTAATAAGATTTGGCCTAGAGCATTATTAATCTTATGGGCGCCTGTATGGTTCAAGTCTTCTCGCTTCAACCAGACATTGAAGCCCAATTCTTTAGAGATTTGTTCAGCAAAATACAAAGCAGTCTCTCGACCAGAATAATGCTGTAGTAATTCATTAAATCCATCTTGGAAAGCTACGTCATGTTTTACGTAGGCGTAGTGATGTTCTAATTCCTCTAGTGCAGGGATAAGTGTTTCTGGGACAAACTTCCCTCCAAATTGTGCAAAATGTCCCCGTTCGTCAGGTAGGCTATAATCTTCGAATGATTTATCCAAAATTAAATCCCGTTTGTTTTGTTGCTTTTAGCACTTCAAATAATTTTTCAATTTTCAGGTGATCTTTTTTCCCAGGGGATGATTCCAAGCCGCTATTTATATCTACAGCAACAGGCTTTACAGATAAAATTGCATCTAAAATATTATTAGCCTTAAGTCCTCCGGATAGGATTATCGAATGTTTTCCATTACCATTTACCAGTGACCAATCAAATGGTTTTCCAGTTCCGCCGTATTGATCATTTGTAAAAGTATCCAAAAGAAATCCCTGCACATTAAACTCGTCTAAAGAATTGAGGCTCTGTTTGTTTTTTATACGAATCGCTTTGATTACAGGGGCAGAAAACTGTGCACAAAAATCCGGAGATTCATTACCATGAAGTTGAACCATATCTAGCGGAATAGTCTGAATGGCTTTATCGATAAATTCTTTAGAATGATTTACAAAAACGCCTACACGGGAAACTTTTTTAGAAATTTGATTAGAGATTAAATTTCCTTTTTCAATTGAAATGGCCCTTGAGCTCTGTTCATAAAAAATAAACCCAATTGCAGATGCTCCATTGCAAATCGCTGCCCTTGCATCAGGCACATTGGTAATGCCGCAGATTTTTGTTGGTATCATGCACCACCTCCAAGTAGCATTTCCAATGCTTTCCCAGGATTTCCGGTTTTCATAAGCGAGGTACCAACCAATACAGCATCGTAACCCAAGTCTGAAACAAGTTGGAGATCATTCCGAGAATGAATCCCGCTTTCTGCTACTTTAATAGATCGTTCAGGAAGCAAAGAATATATCTTCTTAAAGTATCCAATATCAGTGACCATGGTTTTGAGGTTGCGGCAATTTACCCCAATGATATCTGGCGCAAGGTCAGCGATTATTTCAGCATTTTTTTGAGAATGGAATTCCACTAATGCTTCTAGATTGAGGCCCTTTCCAAAATTAATAAATGATTCTATACGATTTATTTCCAATGCTTCAGCAATGAGAAGAAATGCATCTGCACCTGCGGCACCTGCTTCCATGATTTGGTGATTATTGATGATAAAATCTTTTCGCAGAACAGGGATTGATACCACTTTTTTTACCGCTTCCAGAATACCAATATTTCCGCCAAAAAACTGTTCATCTGTAAGGACAGAAATAGCTTGGGCGCCGGCAGATTCATAATCTTTGGCAATTTGAACCGGGTCAGCATTCGGTAGTATGTGGCCTGCACTGGGAGATTGCATTTTGATTTCAGCGATAACAGAAATTTCCGGTACAGAAAGGGCATATTTTAAGCTCATTGTGTCGTGAGAGTTAACCCCGTCCACAGAAGTATGCGTGTTGGCCATCTCTTGTTCTTTTACTTTCAAAATTTGTTCAAGAATGTTCATGCTGTAAGTTTGTTTAATACATTCAAAGCAGCGCCGGAATCCACTGATTCAACTGCTTTTTCTAATCCTTCTTTTAAGTTTTGGGCCTTCCCTCCAACTACAATTCCAGCAGCAGCATTTATCAAAACAATATCTCGCCCCAACGTTTTCTCTCCCTTTAAAATTTTACGAATTATAACAGAATTAGCTTCAGGGTCACCACCTTTTAGATCATCTAAAGATACACGGTCGATCCCCAACTCTGTAGCGTCGAATTCATATGTATTTATTTTACCACCATTTTGAATTTGACTAATCTTGGTGGTGTTAGTCGTAGTTATTTCATCCAATCCATCTCGCCCATGAAATACCAGAACATCAGTGGAACCAAGTGCTTTTAAAACATTGGCCTGTATTTCAGTTAGGTTTGGATCAAATATTCCCATAGCCTGAGCCTTAACATCCGCAGGGTTACAAAGGGGCCCAAGAATATTAAAAACTGTTCTAGTGGCCAGTGACCTACGTGCGCCTATGGCATATTTCATTGCTGGGTGATAATCAGGAGCGAACATAAACCCCAAACCAATACTATCTATATTTTCTGCAGATTTTGCCACTTCTAGATTAATTGGAATGCCAAGAGCTTGAAGTACATCAGCAGATCCTGATTTAGATGTCATGGATCGATTTCCATGTTTAGCCACATGAACATCTGCACCTGCAACTACGAATGTGGCTGCGGTAGAAATATTAAAAGTTCCTGATGAGTCTCCACCTGTACCGCACATATCAATAGCAGGATGGCTTAAGGATACTTTAACCATCTTTTCCCTCATGGCGTCCGCAAATCCTGTTATTTCGTCTACAGTCTCACCTTTAGCGCGGAGCGCCATTAAGAATCCCGCTATCTGGGCATCATTAAATTCACCGGACATGATGGAAAGCATCACATCGAAAGCTTTATCGCGTGAAAAATCATCGCGATTTAATAATTGTTCTAATATTTGTTTCATTGTTTTATTTTGAGAAAATTATGAATGATTTGAATACCATTTTCTGTTGCAATGGATTCCGGGTGAAACTGGATACCAATAACAGGTTGGGATTCATGTTCAATTCCCATAATGAGCCCATTTTCTAACTCAGCAGTTATTTTTAATTCTGTTGGGAGGGTTTCCCGTTCGGTCACCAGCGAATGATAACGTGTTGCAGTGAATGAGCCATTAATACCATTAAATAAGGGAGATCTACTATGCTGGATCTTTGAAGTTTTCCCATGGACTATTTCAGGTGATTGAATAACATTGCCACCGTATGCTACGGCAATAACTTGATGCCCAAGACAAACTCCAAGTATTGGAATATGAGTCCCGTATTTTTTAACTACATCAATGGAATGGCCGGCATCTTCTGGTCGGCCCGGCCCAGGTGAAATTACAATATGGGATGGCTGCCATTTTTCTATGCGATCCACTTCAAATTGATTATTGCGAATAACATGTACTTCTGGATTTATTGATCCAATGTATTGCACAAGATTGTAGGTAAAAGAATCGTAGTTATCTATTACGAGAATCACGCAACAAGTCCATTTTCTGCAAAATCAATAGCGGTCATAATGGCTTTAGCCTTATCCACAGTTTCTTCATATTCTTTGGTTGGATTTGAATCATGAACAATGCCTGCGCCTGACTGGAAATGAACCGATCCATTTTTTATGATCATGGTCCTTATTGCAATGCACGTGTTCACATTACCTGTAAAATCAAAAAATCCTATCGCTCCGGAATAAATATCTCTCCGGTGGGGTTCAAGGTCATAAATGATCTCCATAGCACGGATTTTTGGTGCTCCAGTGACTGTACCAGCAGGGAAGCCACTCATGAGCGCATCAAAAGGATCTTTATTATCGGCCAACTCTCCTTTAACATCTGAAACAATGTGCATCACATGGGAATAATTTTCAATAACCATATTTTCAGGAATGGTTACAGATCCAAATTTGGATACCCGTCCCACATCATTCCGGCCAAGATCTAGAAGCATTAAATGCTCTGCGCATTCTTTTTCATTATTAATCAAATCTTCAGCTAATGCTTTGTCTTCTACTTCTGATTCCCCCCGATGTCGTGTCCCAGCTATGGGCCGAATTTCTACGGTACCACCTTCAACTTTTACTAACAATTCCGGCGATGCACCAATAATGTCAAAATCATCTATTTTTAAATGAAACATGTAGGGGGAAGGATTAATCGTTCGCAATGATCGGTATAGCGTGACGGGTTTTACTTTAGTTTCTCTTTCAAATTTTTGGCTCAAGACCAATTGAAAAACATCACCTTCAATAATGTGTTTTTTTGCTTTCAAAACTGCCGATTCAAAAGCTTCCTGATTAAAATTTGAAGACACATCACTTTTTTTTACTTGAACGGGTATTTGGTAATCCACATCAGAATGAAGGGACTTCCCAATAGCATCGATGCGAAGATGAGCAGCCTCAAATTGTTCTTTTAGGTTGCAATCTTTATCTATGTTTGCATTGGAAATAATAAGAGCAGTTCCTTTTAAATGATCGAAGGCAATCATGTCCTCGAAAAGCATAAAGACAGAGTCTGGGACGTTAAGTGCTGAATATTCATGGATAGGAATATCTTCAACCCAAGCGATTGTTTCATATCCTAGATAGCCAACGAGTCCACCAGTAAACGAAGGAATCCCAGGTAATTTTTCCATTTTATACTGAGATTGATATTTACGAAGCAAATTAAGAAAAGGGGTGTCCACAGTTGTGCGTTGGCCATCTTCAGAAATAATGGTTTTACCATCTTTATGCATTAATATTTTTTGTGGATTAATTCCTAAATATGAATATCGTGTAAATTGACTCCCTTTCTCCACGGATTCTAGTAAAAAAGCATATTCTGTCTTCTGGCTCAAATTAATCCAGGCTGCCACGGGTGTGAGCAGATCTGCTAATATACGTTTGTATACCGGGATAGTGGTACATCTTGATGCAAGATCTTGAAATTCGTTGAATGTGAGTTGTGTATTATCCATTTTATGCAAAAAAAAACCCCGATCATTGTCGGGGTCTAAGAGCAGTCATTAATATACAGGTATCCCTGAGACTACGTAACCCCTATATTGTTAAAACACCAATTCCAGTTATAATAGTTTTTCTTGTTCATGCTATTCATGGGATGGGATATTAAGTATAGGAACGAAATGGAACCAGTACTATTTATTTTTTTGCAATCTTATAGAAATTTTATAAGCAGGCACAAGAATAGAAACAATATTATCTTTAATGAACAACTATAATTCTTTAATAAATAGTTTCATCACTTTGTAGCAATTGAATAAACTGGATTCAGAAACCCATTCATCGATGGCATGGGCACCATGGCCTGAAGGCCCAAATAAAATAGAGGGGATTCCTGCCTGAGATGCCAGAGCCGAATCCGCCCAGTAAGACATCCCATTATACTTTTGCTCTCCTTTAACTTCACATAATTTTTCTATGAACTCATCACTATCTACTTCATTGGGTGGACGGCTAAAAATATCGGTTCCTGATACTATATGATTACCTGGTGCATTTTCGACAGCCTTGATAACTCTATCTAATTCAAAGTCCAATTTTTCTTTTTGTTCGCCTGGAAGTGTTCGGCGCTCCCAGTTTAATGTGGCTTCTGCAGCGATTACACTTTGAGCAGACCCACCTTGGATCATACCAGGATGAAGCGTAGGAACACCAAGATATGGATGAGGTTCTTCTTTTGATAGTTCTGAATTAATATTTTCTAATTCATTTAAGGCACTGGATAGAGGGAAAATTGCATTAACCCCCTGCTCGGGTCGACTCCCATGTGCGGAAAGCCCATCTATCTTTAACTCATACCATACGTATCCCTTATGGCTTATGCCTACAGCTTCTTCAGTGGGCTCCATAAATATACCTAGGAATGGTTTAGTGGGTAGTGTTGGTAAAAAATGATCTACTAAATGTTCCATCCCCATACTAAGATTTTCTTCATCTGCCACGAAAGTAAATGCCAATGATACGGGAGGCTGGTTTTGAGAGAAATATTTTGCCAATCCCATTTGGACTGTACATCCTGCCAACATATCATAACTCCCTCGACCATAGAGACGATCTCCTTCCTTACGAAGTGTAAAGGGATCACTCATTCCTTCAATTCCAACTGTATCAATATGACCATTCATAAGTAGAATTCTATCTGGATCTTTTCCTTTTAATAAGGCGGTTGTATTAGAGCGATCAACCTGAATGCTGTGGATATGTGATGGTATATTCAGCTTCTTGAAATAATGATGAATGTACTCAGCGATCTCATGCTCTCCTTGGCCTTCGTTTGATAGGTTCGGATTCACTGAGTTAATGGCCACCAGGTCAGTAAGAATATGGATCAGTTCTTGTTTCAAAAATAGTCTCCTTGATTAAAAGTAACCTAGTCAGAATTAAAAAGAGATGCAAGAGCGATTAACAATGGGTAGATTCAGATACTTTATTTTGTTAAATGGAGAAATAAATATGAATAAAAAAATTATATATATAACCACTTTAATGTGTCTTGGGTGTGAGCAAAAAGACATTTCAAATTCAGATTTAATTTCAGCTGAAAAAATCGTAGGCCTAAATTATACATCCTCAGAGCGCGACTCATTACTTTCACCAGGTGGAAGTTTAGTTTCCGCAAGTATAAGTGGTCTAGTTAAACAATATGAAGCTATCCGCGAACTAGGTATATCTAATGACATACCATTCCCATTGTTTTATAATCCTTTACCAAGCGGAGTAAAACCACCCTTTGGCCGTGATAAATTTAATTTTAATTCGCAAAAAGTATCTCGTCCAGAAAGAATAGAGCTCTGTGCGTTCATGACCATTCCTGAACTGTCATATCTTTTACGTACCCAGCAGGTTACTTCCGAAGAATTGACGCGGATGTATATTCAACGGTTAAAGAAACATGGCCCCGAACTTGAATGTGTGGTTACCATCACGGAAGAGTTAGCCATAGATCAGGCTCGCAAGGCCGACATGGAAATATCGCGTGGTAAATACCGTGGTCTACTACATGGGATTCCCTGGGGAGCAAAAGACCTACTATCCGTACCTGGTTATAAGACGACTTGGGGTGCCATGCCTTACAAAGATCAAATTTTGGATGAACAAGGGACGGTTGTAAAAAAACTAGAAGCAGCAGGGGCTGTATTAGTAGCTAAATTGACTTTGGGTGCTCTGGCTTGGGGAGACGTGTGGTATGGTGGAAAAACAAGGAATCCTTGGAATCTAGAACAAGGAGCCAGCGGTTCTTCGGCTGGGCCTGGTTCAGCAACTGCCGCAGGTCTGGTGGGATTTTCAATTGGTTCTGAAACTCTGGGCTCTATTGTTTCCCCTTCAACGCGAAATGGTGTTACGGGCCACCGTCCATCTTTTGGCACAGTGAGTCGTGCTGGTGCGATGGCTTTGAGTTGGACTATGGATAAACTGGGACCAATGACCCGCTCTGTAGAAGGTTCTGCAATTGTTTTTGAAACTATTCGCGGTGCAGACCACATAGATAGAACGGTAATTGACGTTCCTTTTCAGTATCCATCTAATAATCAGTTAAAAAATCTGCGTGTAGGATATGTCGCCTCAGCATTTGCTGATACTATAGTTTCAGCAAATGATAAAAGAGCATTAGCAGCTCTTGATTCTCTAGGGTTTGATCTTATATCCATAGAATTGCCAAATTTTCCATCCGGTGCTTTATCCTTTATTTTGCAAACTGAAGCTGCTGCCGCTTTTGATGAATTAACGCGTTCTAATCAGGATGACAAAATGGTGCGGCAAGTTAAAGCCGCGTGGCCACATGTATTACGGGAGGCTCGTTTTATTCCAGCAGTAGATTATATTAATGCCAATAGAGCTCGAACTCTTTTAAGCCAAAAAATGGCCGAATTAATGAGTCAAGTAGATGTCTACATAGTCCCTTCTTTTTATGGAGATAATTTGCTCCAGACTAATTTAACAGGTCACCCATGTGTGGTGGTGCCCAATGGGTTTAATGATAAAGGATCACCCACAAGTATTAGTTTTATTGGAGGACTATATGAGGATGGAAATGTTTTGGCAGTAGCCAATGCTTATCAAAAAGCAACACAATGGCATAAAAAATATCCTTCGAGGTTTAATCCTTTAAATAATTAAGGATAAAACGCCTAATATGCTCAATAATATTTCTTATTAAATATTTTAATTTTAAATTCTTGGCTTAGTTTTTAACTAAATTAACAAAAAATAGTCCAATAAGTTAATTAATGTATTCGCAGGATAAATAAATGAAAAATAGAAAACTTTTTGTGGCAGTTTTAATCGCAATTTTCTCATTAGCAATTGCCCAGAGGGGTGGCAACTATAATAGTGGAATGAGTCAACGTCAAATGGATCCAAAGAGTGTGCCTAAAATCGGAGTCATCTATGGAACGGTTGTTGACTCAGCATCTAAGACACCCATCCCTTATGCATCAATTTCTGTAATAAATCAGAGAAGTAACACCATTATGACTGGTGGAATATCCAATGAAGATGGTGAATTTCGGGTAAAAGAAATACCTTTGGGTCGTCATAAGGTGGCTGTTGAATATATTGGATACGCCAAACAGGAATTAGGTCCATTTACTTTTTTACCATTCGGCGATAATAAAACTGAACACAATCTTGAAACAATTTCTCTTGTTCAGACCACGCTTCAAATGGCTGGTGTGGATGTTGAAGGAGAGCGCCCCTTATTTGTCCAAACTGCAGAAAAACGTATTTTTAATGTTTCTAAGAATTCCCTTTCAACCGGCGGGAATGCAATTGATGCCCTAAGACAAGTTCCCGGTGTTGAGGTGGATCAAGATGATAATGTCAGTTTGAGGGGAAGCACAAAAGTAAATCTCATGATTGATGGGAAACCATCCAGCATTGCAGGCGGGGATGTCAAATCGCTCCTCCAAAGTATACCTTCAGCCAATATCGCGGACATAGAAGTGATGACCAATCCAGGAGCTAAATATAACCCAGAGGGGATGGCTGGAATAATCAATATTGTACTAAAGGAAAATAAATTTGCAGGTCTCAATGGTAATATTAATACAGGGGGTGATTCCCAAGGCGGCTCAAATCTTTCTGGGCAGATAAATTATCGTACAACCAGCTATAATTCTTTTATAAACCTCGGTATGAATGACCGAAAAAGAATTTCAGATGGCTCAAATATGAGATGGCAGGAATTTCCAAATTTTAAAAACGAAATAAATCAGATATCTAATTCTAATTCAGGTGGCCCTAATCTTTTCATAAAATCAGGATTTGAATACTTTATTGATTCTAAACAGTCACTTGGAGTTTCTGCTACCATTAGTAATGGTGATCGTAATAGTGATAATGCCACCTATACAACAGATTCTGGGCCTAGAGATAAAAAGTATATTCGCTATGCTACAACGGGAAGTGATCGCAATGGGTATGATATAAATCTTAATTATGATAAGAAATATGAAGACCCTAAACACAAACTCACATCATTTTTTAGGTTTTCCGATGGTTTGAACGATGGTTTGAACGAATATTATAATAGTGATAATGGTGGTGCAGATTTTGTGGGGATGAATAAAGCAAAAAATGGAGATGAGGGTACAAGCTCTGGTTATGATTTTAAACTCGACTATGTTCATCCTTTTGAAAATAAATCTAAACTAGAAGTTGGTTTAGCAAGTAAATCTACAGATAGAGGTGACACTCAGATAGCAGAAATATTTGATGAAGCAACAAATCAGTATGTATCTGATCGATCATTCAGCAATGAGTTCATTTATAATGAAACTGTTCATGCTGCTTATTTACAATATTCAAGGAACATATGGTTATTTGGTATAAATGCGGGTGGTAGATATGAAATGGTTGATATGTTATCTGAGCTAAAAACTACAAATGAGAGGTTCGAAAACCCTTATTCAAGTTTTTACCCAAGTTTAAGTGTGACCTTTGGTGCACCGCAATTGGTTCAGATTCAAACGAGCTATTCTAAGAGAGTAAATCGACCTCGCTCAAGAATGCTCAACCCATTTAGTTCCAGGCAAGATCAAAGAAACCTAAGGATTGGCAATCCATTTCTCAAACCGGAATACACAGATTCCTATGAAATTAATTTTAGCAGATTTTCAAGAGGATTATCTCTATCACTGGGAGGATATTATCGCTATACAACGGATAAAATGACCCGATTTAAGGAAGTCAGAGAAGATGGTGTATCTATCGCAACGTATAAGAATCTTGAAGAACAAAAAACCAGGGGAATAGATTACTCTATTGTTGGGTCTCTTGGACAAAAACTAAGGCTCATGTTTTCAGGAAGTGTTTATTGGGATGAAATAAACTCGGAATTATTTGGTTCTGACTATGATAAAACAGCTCAAGGGCAACGTTTGAGATTAACAACCATGTGGAATATCAATCCTACAACTGAATTCATGTTCTTCATTTTTTATATGCCTGGTAGAGACATTGCAATTGGAAAAATGGAGGCTATGAGTTTTTCATCCATGTCAGTCAAAAAGAAGTTCATGGATGAAAGGCTAAATCTTACGCTCAACTTGGGAGACCCCTTTGGGCTATCAGGGTTTGGATTTGAATCATGGGGTGATTTGGATGAAGATGGAATCCGTGATTGGTATCAGGATTCAAGCCGAAACTGGAATAGTCGTACTGTGCGATTAACCCTCGAATACCGCTTTGGAAAAATGGAAGATCGAAGCCGTTTTAGTCGCCAGCGTCAAGGAGAAGGAATGCAAATGGAAGAGAGTGCTGGAGAGATTTTTTAAATATTAGATTTTTGTAGAGACGTCCCGATAAATCGGGATGTCTCTACACCTAGTTTAGTTCTAAATTATATTAGCTTATAAGGAATCAATATGAATTGGATGATATATGGCGCCAATGGTTATACTGGCCGATTGGTAGTTGATGAAGCAATCAAAAGGGGATTAACACCAATCCTTGCCGGCCGATCAGAATCGGTTAAAGCCTTCGCAGAAGAAAAAGGTTTAAAGGCAAAAGTATTTGATCTGTCTTCAATAAATAAAATTACTGAATATCTTTCTGGCGTTTCTGTAATGGCTAACTGTGCCGGTCCATTTTCCCAAACAGCAAAACCCATGATGGAAGCCTGTATAAAATCAAAAACCCATTATCTAGACATAACCGGTGAAATAGCTGTTTATGAATTGGGCTTTAGTTTGGACGAAGAAGCCAAAAATGCAGGCATTGTTATTTGCCCCGGTGTAGGTTTTGATGTTATTCCCACTGATTGTTTATCAGTACTCCTTAAAGAAAAAATGCCCGATGCAACTCATTTAACACTTGGTTTTGCCAGCAAGGGATCCAAACCGAGCAAAGGAACAGCTAAAACTGCGGCTGAAGGTATGTCTAAAGGCGGCAGGATTCGTATTAATGGTGAATTGAAACAAGTCCCAATTGCATTTAAAGAGCGAAAAATTGATTATGGCTTTGGTGAAATCAATGCAATTACTATTCCTTGGGGTGATGTTTACACGGCCTACCATAGTACGGGCATTCCCAATATAGAAGTATATTATCCAGTTTCATCCGAAGGAGCCCAGAAACTAAGGAAACGCCAAAAATATATGAAGTTGATGAAGTATAATTTTGTTAAGAATTTTGTTTTAAATAGAATTGAAAAAACTTGGGTGCCGAATACTGATGAAGAGCGCGCAAAAACAAAATCCTTCATTTGGGGTGAAGTTAGAAATGAAAATGGAGATGCAATTCAAGGGCGATTCACAACAGCAAATGGTTATGACCTCACTGCATCAGGTACAATTGAAGCTTCACAATATTTATTAGGCGATCATCGACAGTCAGGCTATTTCACTCCGAGCAAATTAATTGGGAAAGAGTTGGTTGAAAAAATGCCTGGATTTTCTGGAATAGAATATAATTAAGCTCCCCATTAATAATATATTCAAGTGCATTCTGAGTACTATTGGTCTATTATTGACCTACTTATTATTCTGGCCTGTAGGTGCAGAACCGGCGGTGTGGACTTCCCAGCCCGCACCAGCTATGAAGGGCAAATTTGAGCCCAATGAATATTTGGCCGATACAGAAATTCTCGGACTGAATGATGGCATTGGACCGGAAGATATAGCTGTGGATGAAGCCGGCAATATGTATGCCGGATATGAAGATGGCCGTATTGTTTTGTATGATGTTTATGGGAAAAATCAGGGTGTATTTGTAAATACAAATGGACGTCCCTTGGGCCTGGCTTTCGATGCCAATAATAATCTGATAATTGCAGATGCCAATAAGGGGCTTCTTTCTGCGGATCCTAATGGCAACTTGAAGTCGCTAACTACAGAAGTCCATGGTATTCCTTTTGCCTTTACCGATGATGTTGATATTGGTCCAGACGGAATAATTTATTTTACAGATGCATCATCAAAATATAATATCGATAATTATCGTCTGGATTTGATGGAACATAGACCTTGGGGACGCCTCCTCAGTTATAATCCTAAATCAGGTATAACCGGTTCTTTGTTGGGGGGCTTATATTTTGCTAATGGTGTAGCAGTCAGCCCTGATGGAAACTATGTTCTGGTGAATGAAACTTCAAATTATCAGGTAAGGAAATATTGGCTTAAAGGACAGCAAGCTGGTCAATCCGAAATCATTATTAATAATCTTCCCGGTTTTCCTGATGGTATATCCTCTAATGGGAAAGGTATCTACTGGATTGCAATGCCAGCATTACGGAAGTCGATAGTTGATTATTGTGCTGATAAACCTTTTTTAAGGAAAATCATATTGCGCTTACCTGAGTGGCTACAACCATCGCCAGACCGCCACGGGTTCGTACTGGGTATCGATGGCAATGGGAAAGTCATTCATAACCTTCAATATCCATCTCCAGATTCTTTTTCTCCCATTACTAGTGTAGAAGAGAAAGGTGGTATCTTGTATTTGGGAAGCTTGACCTACCCAGGATTTGCTCAAATTCCTGCTCCCCAATAATTCCGACCATTATAAACACTGTTTTATTCACCTTTAATTCGCCGATTGATTCATGGGCAAACTGGAA
Source organism: Fidelibacterota bacterium UBA6630 (assembly GCA_002455835.1). Taxonomy (GTDB): domain Bacteria; phylum Fidelibacterota; class Marinisomatia; order Marinisomatales; family TCS55; genus TCS55. The sequence goes on from DKLW01000048.1 coordinate 27,092, forward strand.
TTATTTTTGAGAGAGTAGAAAGGTCTATTTTATGAGAATTGCACTTATTCAACAGCATGCTACGGAAGATATTGATACCAATATTCAGCGTGGTTTGGCCAATTTGGATAAAGCGGCAGCCCAAGGTGCGGAGGTGGCTGTTTTTGCTGAATTGGCATTCACCCGATTTTATCCTCAATATTTTGCTGACGGAGATGTGACCCATTTGGCTGAACCGGTTCCCGGGCCCATCACAGAAAAGTTTATGGCAAAAGCCAAGGCCCACAATATGGTAGTGATCATCAATTTATTCGAATTGGAAAATGGTAAGACCTACGATTCTTCTCCCGTTATAGATGTAGATGGCTCCCTGCTGGGTACCACTCGGATGGTTCATGTGGCCGACTATGAATGCTTTTTCGAAAAGAGCTATTATGCGGAAGGAGATCATGGTGCACCCGTCTATGATACGGCTGCGGGAAAGATCGGTGTGGCCATTTGTTATGATCGTCACTACCCAGAATATATGCGGGCCTTAGGTGTGAATGGTGCAGAAGTGGTAGTCATTCCCCAAGCAGGTACTTTAGGTGAATGGCCCGATGGCCTCTACGAAGCGGAACTACAAGTGGCCTCATTTCAAAATGGATATTTTTGTGCATTGGCCAATCGTGTGGGAAAAGAAGATCAAATGGAATTTGCCGGTGAATCCGTCATCACCAATCCTGAAGGAAAGGTAATTGCCCAGAGTCCCGCCGAGGTAGATGATATTTTAATCCATGATCTTGATTTAACTGAAGTGCCTAAATCCCACGCCCGAACCATGTTTTTCAGAGACCGCCGTCCTAATATTTATCCCTTGAATAAAATATAGTATGAGAGTGCATGACTGAATATCCAAGACTGTATACATTCCGCCGGTGACCATGGGCTATGCGCGCCAGGATGGCGTTAGCCCATGCGAACATCACTGTAGAATTGCGAGAAATACTCTTGTCCGATCGGCCTCAGGAGATTTATGATGCATCACCCAAAGGAACAGTACCTGTGCTTCAACTCAACGATGGGACCGTTTTTGATGAAAGCTTTGATATCATGGTATGGGCATTAGATCAAATAGAATCGGATTGGAAGGATATTGATCTAGAGAAACAATTGACCATCATCAAAATGAATGATGAAGATTTTAAACCATGGTTGAATAAATATAAATACCACATTCGCCATCTGGAAAATACGAGGGAATTCTATCAGCATAAATGTGGCGAAATTTTGTCCCAATATGAATCTGCTTTAAAAGAAACCCTTTATCTCATGGGGGAGAAACCTCAATGGGTCGATGTAGCTATTCTGCCGCTGGTTCGTCAATTTGCCCATGTGGATTTACCCTATTTTCAATCGGCCTACCCAAAGTTGAATCAATGGTTGGAGGGTTGGAAAGGATCGGATTTGTTTCAATCTATCATGAAGAAATATATCCAATGGCAACCGGATCACGAACCCTTCATCGTTTCATTTGCATCCTGATCTTGCCGTAATTTATAGGAATGAAAAAAGAAGTTTTATATAATAAAAAGAGCCGTGAAATCCTCATGGCTGAATTGCAGGCAGAACCTTTTGAGCGGATTACTTGTTCTTTTTATCGCTACATCAATATTAATGACCCAATTACCCTTCGTGATGATTTATATCGTGAGTGGGATCAGATAGGAATATTCGGTCGTATCTATATTGCGAAAGAGGGGATCAATGCCCAGTTTAGTTGCCTCGAACAAAACTGGGATGCTTTTAAGGCCAATTTAGATTCCCGTGATATTTTAAGGGATATACCTCTAAAAGTTGCCCTTAAAGATGGAGAGTCCTTTTATAAGCTCACTATAAAGATTAAAGATGAAATTGTGGCCTATGGTGTGGGTGAGGATGAATATAATATGGACAAAGTAGGTAATCACCTATGCGCAGAGGATTTTAATAAAAAGCTGTCAGATGAAAATACGGTAGTAGTGGATATGCGAAATTATTACGAGAGTGAAGTGGGGCAATTTGAGAATGCCATTATCCCTAATGTAGATACAAGCCGGGAATTACTGCCGGAAGTGAAACGACTTCTTGAAGGCCATGAACAAGATGATGTTTTGCTCTACTGTACGGGCGGGATCCGTTGTGAAAAGGCCAGCGCATACCTCATCAATAGCGGATTTGAAAACGTGAATCAGCTCAATGGAGGAATTATTCAATACGCCCATGATGTAAAAGAAAAAGAACTGGATTCAAAATTTATCGGAAAGAATTTTGTCTTCGATGCACGGATGGGTGAGCGGGTAACGCAGGATGTAATCGGCCATTGTCATCAATGCGGTAAGCCGGCGGATCGCCATCTAGATTGCGGCAATGATGCCTGCCATATTTTATTTATTCAATGTGATGAATGCCATGACAATTACAATGGATGTTGTTCCACTGAATGTCAGGAATTCGCTGCATTGCCCGTTGAGGAGCAGCGTGTATTACGGAAAGACCCAAAGAAGGTTGTTTCTAAAGCCCGTTACACGAGCCGGATCAAACCAAAGCTAGCGGAGTTGGATCAGTCGTAGCGGATATACCAAAAGGGCCGTTTATAATATTGACGAAATGGCTGGCCCACAATGGCTGTATAAATCCATCCGGCCAACCAAAAGGCAATCACTGCCGGTAGAATAATATTTATTAATATTGAGAATACGCCCAAAACAAAAACCAAGGCGAAGGGTAGAATCACCGCCATACTGATATAAGGGTGATTCAGCATAAATTGTTGCAGTTTTTTCATTGTAAACCTTTTTTAACTACCATAAAGCAAAAACCATGCTATTTACGAATAATTGCCAAATTGGTTTCAGGATATGACAGTTTGGCAAGTGAGTAATAGTTTCTTCTTTATTTTAATTCGCTGGCAATTTATTTTCTCCTCCCCTGAAAACCATTTCATTTGAGGACATGAGGAATGAAATACCATTTTATTGGATTACTTTTAGTTTTATCGGCTTGTGGTCAGCCACCAGCAGTAGCGATTGATAATCCCAAAATTGAACAGGTGTCCACCTTTGATGTGGCCTTGAATAAGAGTACACAGCATGATTTAGAATCCCAATTCGATAGCGTACTGAATCCGCAAAATTTGAATGACTGGATGAAACATATGTCATCCAAACCCCATCATGTTGGCTCACCATGGAGTAAACAAAATGCGGAATTTGCAGCCAAATTATTTGAGTCATGGGGTTTTGAATTGGAGATTGAAACATTTGAAGTGTTGGTGCCATTTCCAAAAATTCGAAAACTGGAATTAGTGGCACCAGAAAAAGCATCCCTCCAATTACAAGAACCGGCATTAAAGGAAGATGCTACCTCAGGAATTACAAAAGACGTCCTTCCAGGCTATAATGCCTTTTCTGCCGATGGAAATGTAACCGCCGAGCTGGTCTTCGTGAATTACGGTATTCCAGCGGATTATGAAGAATTGGCGCAAATGGGTATTGATGTAAAAGGAAAAATTATATTGGCAAAGTATGGCGGATCTTGGCGAGGAATTAAACCCAAAGTTGCATACGAACATGGGGCCATCGGCTGTATCATGTATTCGGATCCAAAAGACGATGGATATGTACGGGGCGATGTCTATCCAAAAGGGCCATTTAGAATGGAACATGGCGTCCAGCGGGGTTCCGTATTGGATATGCCCATGTATCCCGGAGATCCTTTAACCCCCGGCTATGGTGCAAAAGGGGATGTAGAGCGGCTTGCCATTGAAGATGCACCAACAATTATGAAAATCCCCGTGATGCCCATTTCTTACGCGGATGCACTACCACTATTAAAAGCATTAGAAGGGCCAGTTGCACCCAATAGCTGGAAGGGTGGCTTGCCCATCACATATCATGTAGGTCCCGGACCAGCGAAAGTTAATCTGCATTTGGAATTTGACTGGAAGCTGCGGACCGCATACAATCCAGTGGCGCGAATGAAAGGTTCGATTTTTCCTGACGAATGGATTATGCGGGGCAACCATCATGATGGTTGGGCACAAGGGGCGGCCGATCCCATTAGTGGTATGGTCTCGCTCATGGAAGAAGCGCGGGCAATTGGGGAATTGGCCAAGACCGGTTGGCGACCAAAACGAACATTAATCTATGCAGGGTGGGATGCAGAAGAGCCAGCATTACTGGGATCTACTGAATGGGTAGAGTACCATCGTGATGATATCCAGGATAAAATGGTAGCCTATATCAATACGGATGGGACCGGTGTGGGATTTTTAGGTGTTGGCGGATCCCACGCCCTAGAAAAATTCGTCAATGAAGTGGCGTCCGAAGTGCAGGACCCTGTTCAAGATGTATCCTTGCAGGAGAGGAACCGTGCTCGACTGCGCGTGAATGGGGATAAGGATGCAGAACGAGAGGATCTACGCATCTATCCTTTGGGTGCCGGGTCGGATTATACGGCATTCATCCATCATGCAGGCGTGCCCTCATTGAACTTGGGATTTGGTGGTGAAAGCAGCGGAGGATCATATCATTCCATCTATGATTCATATGATCATTATACTCGGTTTAGCGATGGCGATTTTAAATATGGGATTACATTGGCCAAAGTTAATGGACGGCTAGTGTTACGATTATCAGAATCGGATATTTTACCATTCAGATTTACAAATATGGCTGAAAATATTGGTACATTTATCAAAAGTAATAAAAAACTGGCAGAAGAGGTAAAAAAGAAAACGGAACATCGGAATACACTATTGAATCAAAATGCTTATACCATTGCAGGGAATCCCAAGAAGACATATCTGCCACCAAAACGATTGGATAATGTACCTGTATTTGATTTTAGTCCTTTAGATGGGGCGCAAAAACGTTTGGAAGCCAGTGCGTGGACATATGAAAAATCGCTGGCTGGTTTGAAAAAAGGATCTTTGTCGGCTGAACAAAAATCTCAAGTGAATCGATTATTAAAGGATGTGGAACAGGCCATGAGTCATCCGGATGGATTGCCCCGGAGACCATGGTTCCAAAGCATGATTTATGCACCGGGATTTTATACGGGTTATGGGGTAAAAACACTCCCTGGAATCCGGGAAGGATTGGAAGAACGAAATTGGGATGAAGTTCATAAATATATTGAAGAGGTGGCCAAAGCGCTGGATCGTGCATCAGCCAAAATCAATGCAGCTGCACGAATTTTAGAGGGGAATTAAATGTTTAAAAATCTCCTACTATCAGCCATTATTTTTTGTAGTGGTCTTGTCGCCAATGATCCGCCTTCTGTAAGAGCCACCCAAAAGTGGGTGAAGAAAAATGGCCATAAAATTATTGGAGATTTTACTGAACTCTTGGCTATTCCCAATGTGGCATTGGATCGACAAAATATCCGCAAGAATGCAGAATATATTAGTGAGTTATTTCAAAATCGAGGTTTCGAAATGCAGCTCCTAGAAGCAGATGGCGCCAATCCCATTATATATGGAGAAATGAAAAAGCCAGGCGCTACACGGACATTGTGTTTTTATGTCCACTATGATGGTCAGCCCGTGGATGAATCCAAATGGAAGCACGCGCCATTTAAACCGGTGCTTTACAGTGGACCTATGGATGCTGGAGGGAAGCCCATCGATTTGCCGAATAAGCGGACAAAGATAAATCCGGAATGGCGACTATATGGTCGTTCTGCCGGGGATGACAAAGCACCGATCATAACGATCTTAAATGCCGTGGATGCCCTCCAAGCTTCCAATATCGGAATTACATCCAACATCAAACTATTCTTTGAAGGAGAAGAAGAGGCGGGCTCTACAAACCTCAAGGTCCATCTTTCCACACATCGTGAACTGCTGGATGACATCGATATATGGTTGTTTTGTGATGGCCCAATGCACCAAAGTAGACAGCCACAATTGGTCTTTGGCGTTCGTGGAGTTACGGGAATGGAGGTAACCATTTATGGTGCTGCTCGTTCGCTACACAGTGGTCATTATGGGAATTGGGCACCTGTACCGGGGCAGACCCTATCCCATTTGATTGCATCCATGAAAGATGAAGAAGGTAATGTCTTAATTGATGGGTTTTATGATACGGTTGAACCACTTTCAGAATTTGAAAGGCTAGAGCTAAGTAAAATTCCTGACGTAGATATTGGGCTAAAAAACGAATTAGGACTAGCTTACACAGAAGGTGGCGGACGATCAATCAATGAACGGTTGCTCTTACCATCATTAACCATTAAAGGTCTTGCTAGCGGCAATGTAGGTTCAAAGGCAAGAAATGTGATCCCCAATTCTGCTACGGTTGCGCTAGGCGTTCGGTTGGTAAAAGGCAACGAACCGGAAGATATGCTGGATAAATTAGAAGCCCATATTCGAAAGGAGGGATTTCATATTGTTTATGATGATCCGGATATGGCCACGCGGCGAAAATACCCTAAAATTGCAAAAGTAGATCGCAGAGGTTCAGGATATATCGCATCTCGTACATCTATGAATGATCCTTATGCTCAAGAAATTATTAATGCCACAAGATCGTTTGTTGGGTATGACTTGATTTTGATGCCCTCATTGGGTGGATCATTGCCGATTTATTTATTTACCGATTATTTGAAAAAGCCGGTGGTCATTGTACCTGTGGCGAATCATGATAATAATCAGCATGCCCCGAATGAGAATTTGCGGATTGCCAACCTTTGGTACGGGATTGACCTCATGGGTGTCATCCTCACCATGCCAAACTAATGAGTGAAGTTGGCAGAAAAAATATTCCCCTCTCCCGCCTACACTTTGGCTACGGACGGGCAAGCAAGAGGGGAATTCACCTTGTTGTATGTCTAATCTTTAATTGTCTTTTCGCTCAATCACTCTACTTAGAAAAACTGGATAGTGGCTCAGATGCATCCTTCCGTGGATTGGATGTGGTGAACCGAAATGTAGTATGGGTCAGCGGTACAGGCGGCACTGTGTTGCGGACAGTAAATGGCGGAAAATCATGGAAAAATGTATCCGTACCGCATCAGGATAAAACCGACTTTCGGGATGTGGAAGGGTTTGATAAAAATTCGGCCATTGTTATAGGTATCGCCACGCCCGCACAATTCTTTAAAACCACCGATGGGGGCCAAACATGGAATCAGGTTTACTTTGATGACCGGGAGGGCATTTTCTTTGATGGTATGTCCTTTTGGAATCGGAAAGAAGGTATTGCATTCAGCGATCCTGTAGATGGTGGTCATATCTTGATCCGGACGGAAGATGGGGGTGATACTTGGTTTGAATTGCCATCAGAAGGCATACCTGCAAAACTGGATCCAGAGTTTGGATTTGCCGCCAGTGGCACAGGTATCCCTGTGCAAGGGAAGCATACGGCTTGGCTCGGTATGGGTGGTGTGAAATCTCGCGTATTTAAAAGTGAAGATGGTGGTTTCAATTGGACGGTCACAGAGACACCGGTTGTTCATGGTGGCCAGAGTACAGGCATCTATTCTGTGGCATTCAAAAATAAAAAAATGGGGATTGCAGTGGGTGGCGACTACACAAACCAATCCATCAAAAATACCATCGCTTATACCCATGATGGGGGTACGACTTGGCATCTGCCGGAGAAACAAACCCATCAATACAGAGAATGCGTGGCCCATTATCGCGGAAACACATTTTTTGCTGTAGGGCCTTCAGGATTTGACCGGACAACAGACAATGGCAAAACATGGTCTCCACACTACTGGGAGGTGCAAAATTTAACGGCCATGGCATTCGCCAAAGGTACTCGAACCGGATTTACTGTGGGGAAGCGCGGACAGATATATCGATTAAAGGTTAATCCCTAATGGGGCAGCAGTCCGCACTGGTTCTTGGCGCTTCAGGTTTAATCGGATCTGAGGTATTGAGTCTCTGTTTAGGCTCAGGCCATTATGATCGTGTCATTGCGCCGGTACGACGTCCCTTAAATATAATTGATGAAAAGCTATCCGAAATGGTGATTGATTTTGATATGCCGCCATGGGAGACGCTTTTTCCTGTCGATCATGTATATTGCTGTCTAGGAACGACGATCAAAAAAGCAGGAAGTCAGGAAAATTTTAGGAAGGTCGATCATGACTATCCATTGGCATTTGGGGGTGCAGCCAAAAAATGGAATGCATCCGTATTTGGTGTTGTAACTGCAGCGGGGTCGAATGTCCATTCAAAAATATTTTATAATAAAGTCAAAGGGGAACTGGAAGATAATTTGAAGTCCCTCAACTTGAATACCACACTTGTTTTTCAGCCATCACTTCTTTTGGGAGATCGTGAGGAATTCCGCATGGGAGAAAAAATTGGTAGCGGTATAGCCAAGCTAACGGGATGGATAACACCATTAGCCTATAGAGCGATTCAAAGTAAAGCAGTCGCCATATCTATGGTAAACAAAACTTTAGAAAGCAGAATTGGATTTCACCTAATTTCCAATAAGAAAATGCATAAAATGGTTTAAGGAGGAATTAAAAATGAAATGGACATTAATTTTCATACTATCATTTACATTTGGCTTTGGACAGCGGACAGCTAAGCCCATTATTCATGGTAAACATTGGGTGGCTATAACAGGAAAGCCTTTAGGTGCAACTGCCGGAGCAACTATTTTTGCTCAAGGTGGCAATGCCGTGGATGCAGCCTGCGCCATGCTGGCGGCGACTTGCACCATGTATGATGTGTTGAGTTGGGGCGGGGAGACCCAAGCCTTGGTTTACAATCCCAAGACAAAAAAAGTCATTGGTATCAATGCATTGGGTGTGGCGCCTACGGGTGCTACAGCGGAATTCTACAAGGAAAAAGGTCACGAGTATCCACCGCAATTTGGTCCCTTATCTGCGGTTACGCCGGGCACACCCGGTGGCCTTATGACTATGCTTGCAGAATACGGCACCATGAGCTTGAAGGAAGTACTGATACCCGCAATGGAAATGGCTAAAGGATACCCCATAGAAGCCCAAGCTGCTAACGGTATTGAGCGCCAGAAAAAACGAATTGCTCAATGGCCCTATTCGAAAAAAGTATTTTTGGTAAATGAAGGTGAAAGAGAAGCACCTTATCCCGGAGAAATTTTTGTACAGGAAGATCTATACAATACACTCCAAAAATTGGTTGAGACTGAAGCAGAAGTGTTGGCCAGCGGTGGTACTAGAGAAGCAGCCATTTACGCAGCAAACGATCGATTTTATAAAGGTGATATTGCGCAAGAAATTGCCCGCTCAACTCAAGAACAAGGCGGACTTATTACTACAGATGATCTAGCCAATTATGAGGTGTATCTAGAAGAACCTGTAAAAGTGAATTACAAAGGGATTGACGTTTTTAAACTTACCCACTGGGTTCAGGGGCCTGCCATGCTTCAATCCTTGAATATGCTGGAGGAATTTGACCTGAAAGCCATGGGCTATAATTCTTCTCGTTATATTCACACATTATATCAAGTTATGAATCTGGCCTTTGCCGATCGAGATTTTTATTACGGGGATCCCTACTTTCCACCGGTGGAACCGATTAATGGTCTTTTATCGAAACGATATGCGAAATCACGAATCAAAGAAATTGATTGGGAAAAGAATGATGCCACAGTCAAACCGGGAAACCCTTATAGGTTTCAGGTGGGGCCCAACAATCCATTTTTGCATCATTTAAAAACATGGGGTGAAGAAAAGAAACGCCATAATCCCAATGATGGCAATCAGGATTTCTCCGCATTAGAATTGGAATTCAATTTGGGGACAACCACAATTCAAGCAGCGGATAAGGAGGGCTGGATCGTTTCAATAACCCCTAGTGGTGGGTGGATTCCCGCAGTGATCGCAGGCAATACGGGCATTGGCTTAAGCCAGCGGGCACAGAGCTTTGTCCTGTATGAAGATGAAAATCCCTATAATGTAATTGAACCAGGGAAACGACCACGAGCCACATTAACACCTGCTTTGGCTTTGAAGAATGGAAAACCCTTTTTATCCTTTGCGGTTCAAGGAGGGGATACCCAGGATCAAAATCTTCTGCAATTTTTCTTAAATATGGTGGAATTTGATATGAACGTACAAGAAGCGGCAGAGGCTGCAAATGTGAACAGTTACCAAATGTACAGTTCTTTCGGTACACATAGTAAAGAAGCGGGTCGGATTGTTGTACATCGGGATACACCACCATGGGTGATTAAAGAACTGAGAGAAAAAGGTTATAATGTAGTGACAAGGGCACTTACTTCAGGGCCCATCAATGCCATCTGGTTTGATTGGGAACATGGCACGATGTGGGGAGGTTCATCCAATTATGGCGAGGATTACGGAATTGGCTGGTAGATGAAAAAACTGTTCATCCTATTGCTCATCATTAGTTGGGCCTTTTCTGGTGAGTTGCGGGTTCTTGCTTATAACATTCACCATGGTGAAGGCATGGATGGAACCATCGATCTTCCCCGAATCGCGGATGTGATCAGATCAGAAAAACCGGACTTTGTCGCCTTACAAGAGGTAGATAAAGGGGTGAACCGAAGCAGTAATGTTGATCAGGCCAAAGTATTAGGTGAGCTATTGGGTATGCATCACAGTTTTACCAAATTCATGGATTATGATGTGGGTGAATATGGTTTGGCCGTCCTTTCAAAGTATCCCATACTTAAATCGCATATTCATCGGTTGCCCGATGGGAAAGAACCCCGTGTGGTTCTTGAAGTAGAGGCGAAGGTGAATGGGAAACTCATTTCATTCGCCAGCATCCATCTGGATTGGACGAAGTCCTCATTGCGAATCGCCCAGTTTAAGGCTTTAGACAAGGCGTTGGCTAATAGAAATCACCCTGTAATTATGGCAGGAGATTATAATGCAGAACCGGGATCGCCTACCATGGCATTGGCGCGTCAGTCCGGGTTTATTATTCCCAAATTATATGCCAACCTTACATGGCCGGCGGACAAGCCAACTGTAGAAATTGATTATATTGTGATTCGAGGGATGTCCAGTGTGAAGGCCTCTTCAGTCGTCCTTGATGAACGAATCGCTTCAGATCACAGACCGGTAGTGGGTGTAATCCAATGGCCATAGCCAAAAATAAAATCATCTCATGGTTCATCGTTCTCATGTTTTTTGTTTTTGCAGTGGTGAATTTAAACGATCCCGATGGGTGGATTTGGGCTCTGATTTATATCGCCGTAGCCTTGTCGCCCATTATTAAAAAGGTTGAACAAAAATATTTAAATCAATTAGCTGTGGTTCTCCTGGTTTTGGGCGTATTGATTGCTTCGGGTATTTTGAACCAGTGGATGCCCCGACAAGCCGATGACCGCATGGTGAAAATGTGGGAACACCAAAGGGAAGGGCTGGGCATTATCTTAGGCAGTGCATGGTTATGGCTTGCCAGAAGACTTAAATAAAAAAATGAAATTAAACAATTGATGAAACGCATTATTAAGATAGAAAGAAATCATGAAAAAACTAATCTTACTAACAATATTCATATTCAGCGCATGCATGGATAAATCAAAAATACCGCCTGACATTACCAAAAAACCATACGAAATGACCGAATATGGTCATACTCGTGTAGATGATTACTACTGGATGCGGCTTACGGATGAACAAAAATCAGCAGAACAAAAAGACGACCATGCCCAAGAGGTTGTGGACTATATCACCGCAGAAAATGATTATACCAAATCGCAACTGTCCCATACAGAAAAATTTCAGGATGATCTATTTAATGAAATTGTAGGGCGAATCAAAAAGGATGATGAATCGGTGCCCTATTTAGATAATGGATATTATTATTATACGCGCTATGAGAAGAGCAAAGAATATGCCATCCGATGCCGTAAAAAAGGATCACTAGATAGAGAAGAAGAAATATTACTGGATGAAAATGTCTTGGCCAAAGGTCACGATTATTTTGCAGTTGGCGGCATGTCTATCAGCCCCGATAATCAATGGCTGGCCTATGGCGTAGATACAGTGAGTCGTCGTCAATACACGGTTCATTTCAAAAATTTAGATACGGGAGAAGTACTCTCTCAGACCATCCCCAATACCACGGGTGGTGTAGCATGGGCAAACGATAATAAGACCGTTTTCTATACATCCAAAAATGAAGTAACCCTTCTGTCTGAGAAGATTTGGCGCCATAAAATGGGATTGGACTCAGCCAACGATGAATTGGTCTTTCATGAGAAAGATGAATCCTATTACAATGGGGTTTATCGATCCAAATCCGGGGAATACATTATTATTTATAATAGCAGTACCCTCGTGAGTGATTATCATATACTGAATGCAAACTATCCCGATGGCGATTTCAAAAACTTTAGTCCCCGCGGCACAGAACATGAGTACAGCATTGATCATTACCAGGATAAGTTTTATATCATCACAAACTGGGAGGCAAAGAATAATCGTCTCATGGAAACAAATGTCAATGCCACTGATATGTCGAACTGGAAAGAAGTGCTTGCTCACCGGGATGATGTGCACCTCCTTGGGATGGAGATATTCAAAGATCATTTAGTGCTAAATGAACGTAAGGATGGCCTCCGGGGACTTCGGGTCATGCACCAATCCTCTGGGAAAGATGAATATATTGATTTTGGAGAAGCCACCTATACAGTAGGAATTTCTATGAATGAAGAATTCAATACCAATGTGCTTCGGTATAGCTATACATCCATGGTGACGCCCCATTCTACCTATGATTATAACATGGATACGGGTGAGTTGACATTGTTGAAACAAACAGAAGTGGTGGGGGGTTATGATCAAGAGGCCTACCATTCTGAACGCCTATACGCAATCGCTAAGGATGGAGAAAGGGTACCTATTTCTTTGGTTTACCGTAAGGATTTAAAAACTGACGACCCACAAAACTTGATGCTTTATGCCTATGGATCTTATGGCTCTACGCGTGATCCATATTTTAGTACAACGCGTTTGAGCCTTCTAGACCGAGGATTTATTTATGCTATTGCACATGTTAGAGGCAGTCAGATTTATGGTCGAAAATCTTATGATGACGGTAAATTGCTGAATAAGAAAAATACATTTACAGATTTCATTGCCGCAGGAGAGTATTTGGTTAAAAAGGGTATGACTACTCCAGATCATCTCTTTGCAGAAGGAGGGAGTGCGGGTGGACTTTTGATTGGTGCCGTGGTGAATATGGCTCCTGAATTATGGAAAGGCGCCATTGCCGCTGTTCCCTTTGTGGATGTGGTTACCACCATGCTGGATGCATCCATACCCTTGACTTCAAACGAATGGGATGAATGGGGGAACCCCGCCGAAAAAGAATACTATGAGTATATGCTTTCCTATTCACCTTATGATCAGTTAATAGATCGGGAATATCCAAACTTGCTTGTCACATCGGGATTCTTTGATTCTCAAGTCCAATACTGGGAACCGTTAAAATATGTGGCCAAACTTCGGGATCACTGGCAAGGGGAGAGCAAACTCTACCTCCACATGAATATGGATGCGGGGCACGGGGGAAAGTCTGGCCGGTTCAGAAGGTATCGCGAAGTGGCTTTAGAGTTTGCATTTATGTTTGACCTGGCTGGGGTCACGGAATAACTCACCCCCTATATCCCCTCTCTTGGAATAGAGGGGGAGTTTTATTGATATTTATTTGTTTGTGAAGTGAGTAGAATAGTTCACCCCACCAATTTGGATATTTCGCCATCTTGATGTAATATTACCCCTTATGAAGCTAAAAACAACCCTCATTGGACTCGGATTGGTTTCATCCCTCGTACTCCAGGGATGCTATACCCAATTGGCCATGTTCCACCCCGAGCCTGAATATGATCAGGATGGGGAGGAGCAAATTTACGATACCTATTCTCAAACACCCCTCCGCCCGGGATTGCAAGGCTACGCACAGGATGGATCCAGCGCTATGCCGTTGGGATATTCCAATATGCAGAATCGATTCAATCCCTTTTTCGGTTATGGTGGACTCAATTATTATAATCCATATTATTATAATGGTTATGGTGGCGGTTATGGCTACGGCTATGGATATAACTATTACGGATATAGCCACACCATTGGTGGTTACAATATGTTTATCCCTGTTGGAGAAACCAAAACCATGAGAGATTTCAATAAAGACAGACTATCTACCGGTGGAACCAACCTGAGAGTTACACGCAGTTCAGCCAGCACCAGATCTTCAAATTGGAACAGCAATTCAGGTTGGACCAATAGTTCAAATATTTCTACCACACGGTCATCCTCATCTTCCAGCGCTTCTAGTAGCAGTAGCTCATCAAAAAGTTCTGGCGGACGCCGAGCTACGCGCCGAAATTAATTTTTCACAAAGGGAATTATCATGCATCGCATGACCCATTATCTTTTTTGGCTGATCTTAGCCAACCTTTCCGGACAAACTGCTTCTGAAGCTATTCATCTATTAAAAAATGAAATGGGCTTTGGGGCTCGGGCCTTATCTATGGGCGGAGCGGCGGTGGCCTCAAGCAATGATCCTGCCAGCATGTATTGGAATCCTGCTGCCTTGACGGGAATGACCCACGGCAATTTTTATATGGAAGGGAATAATCTATTCTACATGAATAAAACCACTTACGTGGGGCAAACCACAGACAATCCGCTACAAAAATATGGCACATTTAACGGTTTTGGGGTGGCTTATCCCATCCCCACAGTGCGAGGGAGTCTCGTTCTTGCTTTGGGTTATAATAAAATCGTCCATTATGACGGTATTATGTCATTTTCCGGTTTCAGTTTAAAGGATAATGAATTGGCGTTTCCCATCACAGTGGATGGAAAAGAAAAGGAACATAAATTTTCTGAAAAAGTGCAGAGGAGTGAGCGTATCATCAGTAATGGAGGCCTCCAGCAATTGACCTTTTCATTTGGGGTAGCCCTCTCGTCAACTACATCCGGCGGATTGTCCATATCCCGAATCACCGGCAGAGAAGATTACGAATTTAAATTTGGCCAGGAGGATATCCAGAATCGATATACCCAATTCCCTGCAGATTTTCATGAATATCAACTGGTGCAATCGCTGATTACCCAGACATCCGGGTGGCAGATCCGTGGCGGTTTTAAGCAAGCCATCAATGAATGGGTTCACATGGGGATGTCCCTATCTCTACCATTCACCTTGCGGGTAGAAGAGCAGCACGGAACCGACGAAAACCTCATTTTTGACAATGGAGAGAATGCAGCTGAAAATGTGGTTGGCTATTATGACTATAAAGTAAAGATGCCTTTGGTGGCGGATGTAGGTCTGAGTCTAACCGTTTCTAAATTGGCCATCAATGCGAGTTTGCGATTTAAGGATTGGGGTGCCACCCAATTTGATTTGAAAGATGTGGATCGTGCATCAGAAGACTACGAATATTTATCGGAAGAGAATTCACAATTGAAATTTCAATATCGGCCCGTCGTTCAATTGAGAGCAGGTATGGAATATCTGCTGGAGATTAACAAACAGTTTGGGATTACCCTTCGCAGTGGCGGCGGCGTGATTCCTTCTCCGGATGGGGACAGTAAAGTAGATCAGAATTTTTTTGCTTTTGGGGTGGGCGTTCCGCTCTATGATGCCATTTTAATTGATGCCACTTACATGGGCGCCCAGTGGGAAAAGAAGTCGAGTGATGGGTATACACCCTCTGGTGCAACTGAAGCGGTGAATACAGGGCGAATTCTAATTAATGTATCATATTTGTTTTAATTGATTACATATAGAAATCCATTTGGAATTCGACTATCCCCTCGACTAATTTTTCGGGCATTTTTTGAAGAAAAAATGCTGTGTAGGCTCGGTAGCTCAGTCGGTAGAGCAGAGGACTGAAAATCCT
>DKLW01000048.1:43231-45194 GCA_002455835.1 Fidelibacterota bacterium UBA6630
GGTAGAGCAGAGGACTGAAAATCCTTGTGTCGGCGGTTCGATTCCGTCCCGAGCCACCACTGTTTTTAAATCCAAAATACATTATTTATTTTTGGGCATAAAGAGCTTAGGTACAGGATTGCTCCAATTTTCTTTTGATTTTTTCACATCTTTAATTACTTCTTGGATCAGTTTTTTATTATCAAAAACTACACCTTCTTTGATTGTCCATCTAATTCCTCCACGGTACCTTATCTTATTATTTGCATAATCGATTCCACCAAAAGCATATAGATAATGAAGATTATCTAAAGGGTTTCCATCAACTATAGCTAGATCTGCAATAAAACCGGTTTGAATTAAACCTAATTTAGGTTTACGTAAAGTTATGGCACTATTATAGGTAGCAGATCGGATGATTTCAAGAGGGTGTAATCCTGCTTCATGCATAAGTTGCAATTCTCTTACATTTGCAATTCCTGATGTATTCCATATATATGGGTCATCGGCTGCATAGGAAAGGTGGCCTCCACGTTTATTGAATTCATAAATTAATCGTTGCCATTTACGGAATGTATCAGACCATCTTTGCTCATCTTTAGATGTCCAATTCCAATGATATGATCCATGATATTTTGGATTTGGGAAATACCATTCAATTAATTGAGCATGTGTAAAATTTTCATGCCATGGTAATCCCATTGCCCTATTTAAATCGCGGTTAGCTTCGTACGCACTCATAGTGGGTATCATTGCAACTCCTGATTTAACTAGTCGGTCAACAACTTCACCAAAAAGAATTTTTTCTGGAGCTTTTTGCCAAATTGCTCCTGCGTGTCTAAAGCGATCAGCCTCATCCATGTAGTTATAATCTGGAGGGAATGGATGTACGCTTCCACCCAAAGCTGATTCAGGATAGCCATAATGATGTTCTATCATGGTTACTCCAAGCTCAGCTGCATCTACAGCATTAACAATTGAGATATCTGATGGAGGTAAATGTACAGTAGTGATTCCACCAGCTTTGTAAATAGCTTTTGCAACTGCGCCAAAAAGTTCTGCATTCCAGGCTAAAGATCCAATTCTGATAACGTGTGCACCTTCATTAACAAGTTTTTTTGCTAATCTTGATATATTTTCCGGGTTTGTATCATGCCATTTTTCTATTTTGTCAGCAGTTGGCATATGTCCAGGATCACGTGATCGCGAAGGGCCCCAATCTCGTATTGGAAACATTCTTGGTGCACTTATTTTATTTTCATTTGATAATTTTTGTTGTTTCAGGGCCTCTGACCATCCGCGCCCAGAGCCGTTTACCATTGTAGTGACCCCATGCGCTAGTTTCATATTATAAACATAATTAAGTGGAAGTTCAGCAGTTCGAATATGCGTATGTAAATCAATTAATCCTGGCATAACATACATACCACTAGCATCAATTATTCGATCACCTTTGGGAATTCTGTTGTTATCCCTGCCAGTTAATCCATTATAAGAAATGATCTGAACAATACGATCATTTTCTATAATGATATCTGCGGGCCCATAGGCTGGTCCACCATGACCTGGTATTATCATCGCGTTCGCAATAACTAGTTTATTATAAGGACCTTCTCGATCAGAATTTTGTTTATTTTCAGCGCTAAATAAAACTGAAATAAGGAAAAGGTAAATTATAGATTTTTGTTTAATTGTTTTCATCATATTTTTCCCTCAAAAGTAGTAAATCATCGGTTTTAATGACTATTAATATAATTTTTATTTCTTTAAAAAGATAATCGTAGGATAGTATATTTTTCAAGTTAATATGTTCATTGATATAATAAAGATAAAATAAAAATGACTTTTTATTAATTGAAGAGGAGGAAAAATGAAAACTATCAATACAATTTTATTTACCTTTTTATCTGTTACATCGATTTTTTCACAGTCAGAAAAAGATAAAAGAGTAGCAGAAACGAGAGAGCCGATTAGATTTAGTAAA
>DKLW01000073.1:0-53444 GCA_002455835.1 Fidelibacterota bacterium UBA6630
GCTTCTTCTTCCCCTTCAGATCGGAATTTATTTGCCTGGCGTTTCCGTTCTGCGTCCATCCGGGCATAAATGGATTCTTCATTTTCTGTAGGTAAATCCACACGTCGAATTCGTACATCCACTACTGAAATACCATAGTCCATGGTAGCCTCATTACTGGCCTGAGTCACCACTTCCATAATGGCTTCACGATTATCTGTAATGATTTCAACCATATCATGGGTTCCCAATTCACGGCGCAATTCAGAATAGACAATATCATCCATCCGGCTTAATGCTGTAGGAATTGCTTGCACTGTTTTAAGGAATTGGAGTGGATCTACAATTTTCCATCGTACATAATTATCCACAATCAGTGTTTTCTTATCTTTACTCAAGATTTCTTCCGGTGGAGAGTCGTATTCCAATAAGCGATTGTCAAAAACGATCTTTTCTTGTATGGGAAACGGTACCTTCATATTCAGACCCGGCTCGCTGATAGTTCGTACCGGTTTACCAAATTGAAGGATAACCACCTGTTCCCTTTCATCCACGACAAAAATGGATGTGAGACCCAATAAGACAACGAGCACACCAATAATGAGTATAACCTTTTTCATTACTATTTCCCCCCCTTTGCATTCAGATTGAGTAGATTAATCAAATTGCCATTGTTTTTACCATCGGGAACAATAATCTTTTCTACATTCTGAAGAATATCTTCAACCGTTTCTAAATACATTCGTGTTTCTGTAACGCCTTTTGCTTTTCGATATTCTTTCAAGACTGCACTAAATTTTGCCACATCACCCTCAGCGCGGGCGATTCTTGCTTTTTTATAACCTTCTGCTTCACGGATTTGCGCTTGAGCTTCACCCCGGGCCTTTGGGATGACATCATTTCGATATCCTTCTGCCTGATTAACCATGCGATTTTTATCTTCTTTCGCTGAGGCCACATCCTTAAATGCAGCAATCACTTGTTGTGGCGGACTCACATCCTGAAGCTGAACAGCCACGATCAAAATGCCCGTATTATATTTATCCAGAATATTTTGAATCGTTTCTTTCGTCTCTTCCTGTATCATGAATTTTCCGGAAGTCAATGCTTCATCAATATTATGCCGACCGACTACTGTCCGCAGTGATGCTTCTGACGCTTCACGAACCGTAAGCTCCGGCTTAATAAAATTGAAAGTGTATGCCACTGGATCCTTGATACGATACTGGACAATCATTTCAGCATCCACAATATTTTCATCACCGGTGAGCATGAGACTTTCACGTTCAATAGTTTGGTATTGGTTCTTCCCAACGGTTCGGAATCCGATTTCTATCCGTTTCACTTCTGTCACTTTGGGTGTAGATACCTTTTCAATTGGATATGGAAAATGGTAATTCAACCCGGACTGTGCTGCTCTAGAATATTTTCCAAATGTTTGGACAACGCCAACCTCATCCGGTCCTACAACATATATACCGGTTAGGAGCCACAGGACCAATACAATCCCTGCGATGGGCAATCCGCCCAAGGACAAAGAAGGCACCTTCACCTCTTGATCTCCAATGATTATTCGTTTGTATTTCATAATTCCCCTACGTTTTAATGGGTGATCTGCCGCCGTAATCGTGCGACAGGAAAATTGAGTTGTTCTCTATATTTGGCCACGGTCCGCCGTGCAACGGGGTAGCCCCCTGCTTTCAATTGATCGGCCAATTCTGTATCAGTTAGTGGTCCACTTTTGTCTTCATTCTCAATCAATTGCTTTAATAAATCTTTAATGGCCTTAGTACTGACTGATTCGCCACTTTCTAAGGTATAGCCTTCTGTAAAAAATGATTTCAGCTCAAATATACCATAAGGCGTATCCACATACTTGCCCCGGGTCGATCGACTAATGGTGGAAATATCCATATTAATTTCATCTGCAATATCCTGTAATTTCATTGGGACAAGTGTAGTGATATTCCCCTTAAAAAAGGATGGTTGTTTTTCTAAAATGGTTTCCATCACAGCCGTCAATGTATTACGGCGCTGCTGAATGGCTTGGATGAACCATGATGCGGAATCAAACTTTTCTTTGAGATATTTTTGTGTCTCCCTAGAGAGGTCTTTCTGACCCAGCATGGTCACATATTCGTTACTCAAATTAAGGTCAGGAATCCATGAATCATTTACAATGACCTTCCATTTTCCATCCTGCTGAACAGCCAACAAATCAGGAATCACTGTCTCTATACCTGAGCCCATCTTTCCTTCTCCCGGTCGAGGGTTCAGCGCAGTAATTTCGTCTATGATTTCGCCCAATAAATCTTTGTCAATCTCTAGTTCTTTCTGAAGATTCTCATACCGATGATTGGCAAAGTCATCAAAATATTCCAAAACAATTTGGTATGCGATGGTCTGTTTTTTGCCGTTCAATTGAATCAACAGGCAGTCTTGAAGATCCCGGGCTGCAATCCCCGGTGGATCCAATTGCTGCACTTTTTTCAGCACACTCAAAACCGCTTCATTGGTTTGATCATATCGATCGGCTATTAAAATTGTATCCACGGCTAAATAACCATTTTCATCCAAATTCCAGATGATTTCTTCAGCGATGTCATGTTCCCAATTTGCCAAATTAAACCCATCTAATTGCCTTACCAGCCCTTCCACAAAATCGACCTGTTCTGCCACAGGTATATCCCGGCCTTTGGATTGGGTGTTATCATAAATATTGGCCGGTTCATATTCATCCGGGTCTTCTTCATAATCGACCTCAGCTTCCGGTTCAACCGCTTCTTCGTCCTCACCGGACTCAGACTGCTCTAAAACCGGATTGCTTTCTAATTCATTGATTATTTTTTCTTCAAGACTGGACACATTCAACTGAAGGATACTCGCCTGAATCACCTGCTGTGGCGATAGGGTTTGCCGTAAGGATTGACTCTGTTTTAACCGAGGCATTATAGTGTAAACCGCTCTCCCAAATAGAGCCGCCTGGCTTCTTCATCATTGGCCAAGAATTCAGAAGTGCCTGATTTTAAAATTTTTCCGTCAAACAACAAATAAGACCGATCTGTAATGGATAAAGTTTCCCGTACGTTATGATCTGTAATCAGTACGCCAATATCCCGTTCTTTAAGAGAATGAACAATAGATTGAATATCTTCAACAGCGATGGGATCCACTCCAGCGAAGGGCTCATCCAAAAGAATAAAATCCGGATCGATGGCCAAGGTGCGAGAAATTTCTACTCTTCGCCGCTCACCTCCAGATAGATTGCTGCCCTTATTTTTTCGAATGTGCTGGATAGAAAGGTCTTCCAAAAGTTTTTCTACTTTTTCAGCTTGGGCCTCTTTTGACAAGTTGGTCATTTCAAGAACTAATCGAAGATTATCCTCCACTGTGAGTTTCCCAAAAATGGATGGTTCTTGAGACAGATACCCAATCCCTGATCGGCTCCGCTGATACATGGCCCGTACGGTGATATTTTTTTCATCGAGAAAAATATTCCCCTTGGTGGGCTTAATCATCCCCGTAATCATATAGAATGTGGTGGTCTTCCCTGCCCCATTTGGTCCCAATAGTCCCACAATTTCACCTTTGTTTACATTTAGATCTACATCGCGAACGACCCACCGTTTACCATATCGTTTATGCAATCCTTTGGTGCTGAGCTGTTGATGGCTATCTTTCATCTTCATCCTCGTGAAATACGCCGGTGGGTTTCAATATTTTCCAATTATTCAATTCCACATCTGATTCAAATCCAATGCCGTAAAGAGTATCCTGATCTTCCGTAATAAAAACCACACGATCATCAGTAAATACTTTTTCTCTTACATTATCCCAAGAGAGGGTATCCGTAAACAATGTTACGCCACTGTCGGAGACAACCACCACATCACCAATGGCAATCATATAATCTCGATCTTCTTCAATTTCAGCAATCTTGGATTTTAAGTTTGTAGTATACACTTCTTCTGCATTGAAGAAATCTGCATCTACATTTTGATCAAGGAGGATGTATTGACGTTTATCATAATTTTCTAAATGACCCGCATGAATGACGGCCCGCTTTGCCCCCTCGTTGGTGAGGGTGATGGTGGCATCCCAACTTTCTGCATCTGGACGTCCGTCCCGAGATTCCCCCAATCGTTTTTCTTCTACCCTTTCGCAGGCCAGAAAGAATACCAACAAAAAAAGTATTTGTTTCACTGTTGATTCTGAACCTTTTCTCGTAGAGAAGCTAATACTTGATTCAATCGACCCTGTTTTGTGAGAATCCATTCCACCGCTTCTCTAAATGCGCCGCGACCACCTGGCTTTTCCGTCACATGAACAGAAACGGATTTACACATTTCAGATGCATTCTCAGTGGCTATGGGCACACCAACCAATTTCATCACAGGTATATCAATCATATCATCCCCGATATAGGCAATTTCATCATCCGTTAAATTGTATTTCGCTTTTAATGCTTCGTAGGGTGGAATTTTATTGAGTGTTCCATTATATACATCCTCAATTTTTAATTCGGATGCCCGTTCAGCTGTTGCTTCTGATTTTCGACCGGAGATTAGAGCCAGTTCCATTTCTGCTGCACGGACGATAGCCACACCGGCACCATCTGTGACGCAAAACCGTTTGAGTTCAATCCCATCTTTCCCTTTATAGATTGCGCCGTCGGTCCATACACCATCTACATCTGAAATAATCATTTTTACTTTTTGGATATCGTAACTCATTTAGTCACCGCTTCATGGATTTTTTGAAGTGAAACCAATAATGATTCCAATTGACCTAATGGCCATTGGGTGGCTGCATCAGATTTTGCTTCGGCGGGGTTGTCATGCACTTCCATAAATAAACCGTCACAGCCTGCAGCTACTGCTGCTTTTGCCAGAGTAGGAATCATCTCCCGTTGGCCACCGGTGGTGGCTTCGCTACTGGGCACCTGGGCAGAATGAGTGGCATCAAATACCACCGAGTATCCTGATGCCTGCATGACAGGAATCGCCGTCATGTCTGACACAAGGCCATATCCAAATGATGAACCTCGTTCTGTAAGTAAAATATTTTCATTGCCTGTGGATGCAACTTTATCCGCAGCATGGGCCATTTTGCCCGGTGCCAAAAACTGACCTTTTTTAATATTAATGGTTTTGCCAGTTTTGCCGGCGGCCAATAGCAAATCCGTTTGACGGCACAGAAAAGCAGGAATTTGCAATACATCTACCACCTCAGCAACAGCACTACACTGCTCTGGAAGGTGAACATCGGTTAAAACAGGTACACCTACCTCTCTTTTTACATCACTAAGAATTGATAATCCTTTTTCCATATCGGGTCCGCGAAACGAGCTGGCTGCAGATCGATTGGCTTTATCAAATGAACTCTTAAAAATGAAAGGTACGCCCAATTGATCAGTAATGTTTCGAATGGATTCAGCCATTGATAAACTATGGTCTCGGGACTCAATAACACATGGTCCTGCAATGATGGGCAGATCGCTGCCACCATATGTGATATTGTCAATATTTATTCTTTTACCCACTATGATTTACCATTTAAATGTTTGACCGAAGCCTTTATAAATTCTCTGAAAAGGGGATGGGCTTTGCTCACACGGCTTTTTAATTCGGGATGGAATTGGCCCGCCACATACCAGGGATGGTCAGGCAGTTCAACGATTTCTACCAAGTTCAGTTCCGAATTTACACCGGAAATTTTCAGACCATTTTTTTCCAACCGACCCCGATACCGGTTGTTCACTTCCCAACGGTGGCGATGGCGCTCCGATATTTTCTTTTTGCGATATGTAGTAAATGCTTTTGTGCCGGTTTCCACATCGCAATCATAAGCGCCCAATCGCATGGTACCACCCTTCCGCTTAATCGCTCGCTGAGATTCCATGAGATCAATAACAGGATACTTTGTCTTTTTATTAAACTCTGTACTGTTGGCTCCATTCAATCCGCAAACATTTCGAGCAAATTCAATGACGGCACATTGGAGTCCAAGGCAAATCCCAAGGAAAGGAATATTTTTTTCACGGGCATATTTACAGGATAAAATTTTCCCTTCTGAACCGCGGGATCCAAATCCCGGCAGAATTAAAATACCATCCATTTTTCCAAACATGCGTTCTGCGTCAGCATCTGTTTTTACATCTTCTGTGGCTACCCAGTTCACATTGACACGGGCATCATTTTCCACCCCTGCATGAATGAAAGCTTCCAGCACACTTTTGTATGCATCTGGCAGTTCGGTGTATTTGCCGCACATGGCGATATTTACTTGGTGTTGGGGTTTTGTGAATTTTTTTATAAAAGTTTCCAGATAGGACACATCTGCTTTCCCTGGCAACTGCAGGCGATCCATAATGATATCACCCGCCTTTTGCTTGTAAAGAGTTAATGGTACTTCATATATACTTTTGACTTCGGTGCCTTCAATGACGTGATTCGGATTTACATTACCAAAAAGACCAATCTTTTGCTTCACATCTTTCGTCAGGGGATATTCTGTACGTGCCAATATCATATCTGGCGTAAGACCAATTTCACGAAGCTTCATGACAGAGTGCTGGGTGGGTTTGGTTTTTAATTCTTCACTGGCTTGGATATAAGGAACCAACGTCACATGTATGATGGTATGGTTATGGTACCCCACTTCTAGGGATAGCTGCCTGATTGCTTCCATGAAGGGTAAACTTTCTATGTCACCAACCGTACCGCCAACCTCACAAATGACTACATCATATTTTTTTGGTTTATTGACCGCTTTAATCCGTTCAATAATTTCATTGGTAATATGAGGAATGACTTGAATCGTGGCGCCAAGATAATCGCCACGCCGTTCCCGATCCAAGACAGTACTGTACACTTGGCCCGATGTGGCATTATTATCCGTGCTCATATCCACATCAATGAATCGTTCGTAGTGGCCTAAATCCAAATCGGTTTCAGAACCATCATCCAAGACAAATACTTCACCATGTTGATAAGGATTCATGGTGCCGGGATCCACATTCAAATAGGGGTCAAGTTTGAGGATTGTGACGCGGAGTCCAGCGGATTTTAGGAGATATCCAATAGAAGCGGCAGCAATGCCTTTTCCCAAACCGGAAATGACGCCACCCAATACAAATATATATTTTATGGGATTTTTCGTCGCCATTTATTGTGCATCAAACTGTTTTAAATCGTCCATTATATCAATACCCTTATTCACTTTGTCCGTTAAAATTACCTTAATTGGAATATCGTTATCCAAAGCCCTGTATTGTTCTAGCTTTAACTTTCGCTCATTTTCTGAGGGAGAAAGTTGCGTAAATTTTTCTAGCGCAGTTTTGGTATAAGCGTAGATACCTACATGATGATAGTACCCACCTGCCTCTGCCACTACCGGTTCACGTCTGAAATTTACGGCATATCCATCCCCATCGAGGAGGACTTTTACTGTATTCACATCTGTAAGTTTTTTGGGATTCATATCCTTCCCCGCTGCTGTAGCCATTTGGATGGGTCCATTCTCAAATTGGGCTACCAATTCGTCGATTAATGCAGGATCGACAGCTGGCTCATCCCCTTGGATATTTACGACAATATCCATTTCTATATTCTGTACCGCTTCAAAAATACGGTCTGTGCCCGAAACATGATCAACAGAAGTCATTATGGTCTTTACGTTAAATGATTTTAATGCATCTGCTGTTTCTTCTGCATCTATGGCAACAATGACATCATCCAATGAGGTGGCTTTTTTTGCCTGTTCATATACGTGGACGACCATGGGCTTTCCTTGAATGGGGTGAAGAATTTTTTTCGGGAGTCGGGTCGAATTGAGCCGAGCGGGAATAACACCAATTGCGTACATTATAAAGGCCCGCCCATTCCAATAGGGGACAAAGGTTCGGCGGTGTTGGAAAACAACCGAGGCCCCGCAATCCTATACCCTGTGTTTAACATATAATTATTGAATGAAAAATAGATGTGCAATTTAGGTGACTGGTGCCGTCACCACAAACAGGTTCAGAAGGGATTTATTCGAATCGCAGTGATTCAATGGGATCTAGATTAGCGGCTCGCCAAGCCGGGTAACTTCCAAATCCAATACCAATTACAGAGCATACAATTAATCCATATAAAGCCCAATCAAAAGGTATTACAGCAGGTATATCCAAAATGACTGCAACCATATTACCTGCAAGAACGCCTAATATTACTCCAACGATTCCTCCAAACTGGCTTAATAATATGGCTTCCGTTAAAAATTGAGTTAAAATATGTCCACGAGTTGCTCCGATAGCTTTACGTATACCAATTTCTTTTATTCGCTCAGTAACTGAAACAAGCATAATATTCATGATTCCAATTCCTGCGACTAATAATGCGATTACACTAACGGAAAATGCAAACATTTTTACGCCCCCAGTAAATCCACTCAATGTTTCCATAAGTGAATCATCAGAGGTTACTTCAAAATCATTAGCTTTTTCTGGAGGCACTTTTCGAACCGCTCGTAATATACCAACTACTTCATCTAAAGTTTTATCATACTCTGTTGCAGATGGCGCTTCTACAAATAGATATAAAGATGTCCATCGGTTTGCAAATTTCTGCAGATAATTCGTAATGGGAATAAATATTACATTATCTTGACTTTCACCAAAAGACTGACCCTGACGTTCAGTCGTACCAATAACATTATAATTTAAACCATTTACAAGTATAGATTTACCAATTGGATCTTCAAACGGGAAAAGTATATCAACAATTTCCATTCCTAAAATACATA
The DNA here is from genome assembly GCA_002455835.1 of Fidelibacterota bacterium UBA6630. Classification (GTDB taxonomy): domain Bacteria; phylum Fidelibacterota; class Marinisomatia; order Marinisomatales; family TCS55; genus TCS55. The sequence goes on from DKLW01000073.1 coordinate 8,767, forward strand.
CATTTGCTGAAGATCGAAGATCAACTCTTGTTATATTCCTACCATCTCCAAGAATCGCATTCGCCGAACGGAGTCCTCCTTCATCTGACCCACGTAATGTAAGCTGGCTTTTAATCAATTTATCTTTATATTTTACAGATCTTACAACTGTAAATGCGCTTGCACTTATCATTATCGGGGTTTTAGCACGCTCTTTAAGTTCTATAAATTGTTTATAATCTATGTTCTTTCTATTACGATATGGACTACGCCGGCCGCGTCTAAATTGTAATCTAGGCTCTTTTGTAACTAGGAAAGTATTTGCTCCAAAAACATTAAGACCTGATTCAACTGAAGTTTCAAGTGTTCGAATCGCAGTCATAACTCCAATAACAGAAAAAACGCCGACCGAGATTCCTAATAAGGTTAAAATAGAACGAAGCTTGTTTTGACGGATTGCATCAATTGTCATTCGCAAACTTTCACGTAATAAACTTTTTATTCGACTTTTATCTAACATTTTACTCATAGCGTAATGCATCAATAGGGTCAAGTCTCGCTGCTCTAAATGATGGTACTACACCTGATAAGACACCAACTGAAATACTTAATATAATTGATGTAATTGCCAGCCAAAGTGGCATTGTAGAAGGAAAAAACTTACCAATTATAACGCTTATACCACTCGCAAAAAGTAGTCCAGCAACACCACTAATTAAACAAATTAATATTGCTTCAATCATAAATTGACTTAATATGACTTTTTGAGTCGCTCCAATCGCTTTTCTTATACCAATCTCTTTGGTTCTCTCTTGAACTGATACAAACATAATATTCATAATCCCGATTCCACCTACTACTAAAGAAAGAATAGTGATAAAAATACCGGTGCCACCTATAACTAATTTTATCTGATTATATTGTTTTTCAAATGCTTCAGTTCTATTTAGAGCAAAGTCATCATCTTCTGATGGTTTTAAACCTCTTATTTGGCGCATTATACCATAAATTTCATCTTCCGCTTTGAAAATATTCTCTTTAGCGACTTTAACACTTATTCGGATGAAACCGCGTCTTGAAAATAAACGGACTGAAGTTCCTACAGGAATAATCATTTGATTATCCAAACTAAATAAACCAAGAAATTCTCCCTGTTCTTCTAGTATACCTATTACACGAAATTTAATCCCATCAATTTTAAGATATTTTCCTATGGGATTTTCATTAACAAATAAATTCTCGGCAATATCATTTCCAATTACAGTAACTCGAGCTCCAGAACGATTTTCTCCTTCACTAAAAAATCTGCCTTGGGTGATAGTGCTTGAAATCGTAGACATATATTCTGTGCTCGTGCCAAAAATCTGCGGGGTTGCATTTATATCGCCCCTAGATACTGATGCGCTCCTTTGCATTACTGGAGCAACTGCTTGTGCATATTTTGATTTTTGTTTTATTTGTTCAACATATTCTAATCTCATTCGAGGACGATTTCTATATTCCCACCAATCACCCCCACCAAACCACTCGTAGCGACTAACGAAGAATACATCCTTACCTAATAAAGACATACTTTTTTCAAATCCATTATCAAGGCCAGAAATAAGAGTACCCATCAATGTTACAGTCGTTACACCAATAAAAATTCCCAACGCAGTTAAAAGAGATCGAGACTTATTGGAGAATATTGATGCTAGTGCAATGCGAAAAACTTCTTTAATAGTAGAAAACATTTTTATACACTAACTATATTGTTATTCACTATATCTTTTTTAACCCTACCATCAAAAATCGTAATGATTCGATTCGCATGTTTTGCGATATCCTCTTCGTGGGTTACTAATATTATTGTATTCCCTTTGGAGTGTAAATCATCTAAAATTTTCATGATTTCGACTCCGCTTTTTGAATCTAAGTTTCCCGTTGGTTCGTCAGCTAAAATGATTGAAGGATTATTAACTAGTGCTCTTGCAATGGCCACTCTTTGGCGCTGACCTCCAGAAAGTTCATTTGGTTTATGGTCAACTCTATCACCAAGCCCAACAGACACAAGAGCTTCATTTGCCAATTTTAATCTATTATCTTTTGGAATATTCGAATAAATAAGAGGCGCCTCTACGTTCCTAAGTGCGGTTGCTTTTGGCAACAAGTTGAAAGTTTGAAACACAAACCCGATCTTTCTATTTCTAATTGAAGCTAGCTGATCATCATCCATTTCATGAACCAATTCACCGCCAAATTCATAGGTGCCATCTGTCGGAGTATCTAAACATCCAATCATATTCATTAATGTTGATTTTCCAGAGCCTGATGGACCCATTATTGATATATATTCATTATTATCAATTTTTAAATCAACACCATCAAGTGCACGAACAACTTCACCCCCAACATCATAGTGTCTTTTGATATTTGTTAAAGAAATAAGATTCGACATTGTTAAAAAAATTTAAGAGTTGTTATTGTTATTAATTATCTTCATCCATTTTTACTAACTTGTTATGTGCCAAGTCTTTACTAATTGCTTTATATGAACCTGTTACAATCTCCTCTCCTTCAGATAATCCACTCAAAACCTCATAGTGTGTCTCACTAGCAATACCTACACTCACAGGCCTAACATGAACATATTTATTGCCTTTTGTTGCTTTTTTATGCTGGCTTCCATCTGAAATACTTTGGGATAATTCATTCCTATTCACATCCCCTTCTGAATCAGCAATGACAAAAACTAATTCCTCTAATTCTTCGTTTTGGGCATTTTTTGAATCACTATCTTGATTATCTGATAATTGCCTTGATTTCTTAACTCTATTGCCATATTTCTCTGCACCTTTTTGTCTAACCGTTAAGCTTTGAATTGGAATTGCAATAACATTAGGCTTTGTTGCGGTAATAATATCAGCTGTTGCACTCATCCCCGGCCGAATACCATCAGGGACATCAAGCATCCGAACTTTAACTTGGAAATTCGTCACTTGTTGTTGTGAGCCCATGCCGGTAGTCTCAGAAATATGCGCTATCTCACTTACTACACCATAAAATAAGGTATCTAGAAAAGCATCAACTTCAATCTCAGTTGTATCACCTATAGAAACAGAAACGACATCATTCTCATTAACATCGATAATTACCTCCATTTTCGATAGATCGGCAATAATCATTAGATTATCAGCTTGAAACATGCCTCCCACAGCCATTTCACCCACTTCTTTATAAATTTTTGTTACCACACCATCTTGTGGAGACATAATTCTAGCTTTATCGAGGTCATCCTTACGTGAAGCGAGCATTGACTCGGCTTGCTCCAATGAACTTTTTGCAATTTCATAAGAAGCCTGGACTGCTTCTAATTCTTGATCTGAGGCTAAATTTTGTTCATACATATTAATTACACGCTTTTTGGAAGCCTCCTCTTGTATTAATCGTGCTTTAGCAGATCTCACTGAAGATGCAGCAGAATTATAATTTGCCAACAGTTGTTTTCTATCCAATGAAATTAAATGTTGGCCTTTTACGACAGTATCTCCCTCATTTACCGTAATTGAATCAATCCATGCAGATGATGTAGCCGAAATTTTCACCTCAGTTTCAGGTTGAATATTTCCACTTGCATTCACTTTCTGGATCACTGTTTGGAGACTGACTTTTTCTGTTTCGACTTTTATGGCATCTGTGTTATCCTTGCCTAAACTGGCAACGATCATGACGACCAATAGGACACCTCCCCCGCCGAAGATAAGCCATTTTTTCTTTTTTGTTAATGTTGATTTAGCCACTGTTTACTCCTCTAATTATTTGCTGAATACAGGGTGCCCAATAGTGCTTTTAAATTGGCCTGCTGAATATAGGCATCATACTTTGTGCGAATCAGAGATGACCGTGCCCTGACCACCGATACTTGGGCATCTAACACTTCTAGAATGGTTGTGGACCCTTGGATATATCGCACTTGGGCCAACTTCAAATCTTCCTCTGCAGATTCAAGGACTGTTTCATTGATCGGAATGATTTCCTGATAATTGTTTAATTGATCTAAGTATCCCTGAAGCTGTACAGATAAATCCTGAAGTTGGGTTAAATATTCCGACTCTTGTTTATCTACGGCAATTTTTGCTTTTTGGATGCGCGTAGAAATACTATTTCCACTAAAAATGGGAATTGAAATGGATAAACCAGTACTCGACCGTTTCTGATCATTATAGCTGTTAGAAATGGCATCCCCCAGATTATCTGCACTCCCGGACATGGCGGCGTTTGCAGAAATATTTGGAAGCCGGGAGCCTTTTGCAATTTTATGTCCGATTTTTGCACCGGTGATTTGGTATTGTTTTGCTTTCACACTGGGATTGAATTTTTGTACCAATTCAAACCCTGTATCAAATTCAGGTACCATTTCTAATGGCCGTTCCTCATCTTGTACGGTAAAGTCCTGATCTGTATTCATCAGCCCCAATGCATTTTTTAGTGTAAGGTATGCTCTCTGCAATGCCGCATCATTATTGACCACATCAATTCTGGATTGACCAAAGCGGACTTCTGCTTTTAACAGATCAGTTTTTTTAGCCGAACCCAATTCATATTTTTGCTGGGCCAATGCCAACTGCTGTTGCGAACTCATGAGGTTGGATCTGGCCACATCCAACAATTGAGATGCTTTGAGATAATTGAAGTATGCGGAATGGACGTTTCGAATAATGTTGGTTTTAACCTGTCGATCAAATTCCTCGGATATTCGATAACTATTCTTGGCCTGACGGATCGTATTCCACCATACGCCACCATCATAGATATTTTGTGATAGTGAAATACTGGAGCTGGCACTAGTGATGCTGCTTACACTCCCCAATAGGATTTCTCCCGATGATTCATTATAGCCTCCGGTTTGGGTCGGGAAGCGTGACTCACTCACGCCTCCTGAGAACCGGATGGAGGGCAAAATGCTGCTGTAGGACCCCTTTACACTCTGCCGAGAAGACTCTAAATCCATGGTAGATGCTTTCAGCACTTCCTTATTGTTTAAAGCAACTTTTATTGCTTCATCCAATGAATAGGATTGACTGACCCCCAAAGTAAAGGGCAGCAGAATCAATATTCGCTTTATAATAATATTTTCCTTTCTTATCCTGCAAAACCGGCGAAGAATGATCCCATGCCGGCAAAAATAACCAGACCAAAAATCCATAACGCGGTCATGGCAATGAGGGCTGTTTTTGTTGATTTGTTATAGAGAATACCCATACCAACTGCCACCAAAAAGACACGCCAAAATGCAAATAAATCGATACCTGCAAGAAAACTATTAAGAAATTCACCTTGTTCACCGACTCCCAAAAGGCCAAGACCTGTAAAAATCATCATATTATCTGTCAGGTATTGAATGGGTGTTTTAATAACATATTCAATTACAGAAGGCATATAAGCAAAAGATGTTATTGTGAAAACTTTATTAAATGCTCCACCACCACCAAGGACTATATTTGCTACCAGCATGGCGAACAGTGCCCAAAACAAAATGCGAATTGGCCATGATATGGCCATGCTCACATAGGCAAAAATGGCTGCTGCACCTGAACCAGAATACACACGATCATACTGGGATGATAAAATTTCTTCTTTTTGCGCATCCGGAATATTGGCATTATTGTTGATACTTTTTTCTATCTGTTCCCATTGAAGGTCAGCAATTTGATCGGAAAGAATAAATCCTGAAAAGGTAGCCAACACCATAAGTAAAACCACAGGCATCATTGCTTTTTTCCAATTGAATTCCTTTAGAATAGTATCCATAGTCTCACCAGGGGCAGTGAGTATATTAATCATTGTTGCTAGCATACTAAACTCCTAATCATTTTTTTTATCACCCTCTACATATTTTTGACGCATTTACATTAAAAAAGTTGCCATTTAATTAATACTATTCATTACATCAAAAAAAAGTAAAGTTTCCTCGTTGTTTTAATCAACATAATTGGGGGATAATAGAGGGCGGATAGTAAGGTAGATTTATCGGTAAATAAATAACATTTTTTGCTTTATTCAATTATGAATTCCCCTCCAGTGCGTTTCATGGGATAAAATTGATAGGACGAATTAAAACTTCCAATATTACTTCCTATAATATCATATATATCATTAGGCAAATTTTGATGAACAACCGTTATAAAGGGGAAAATCAAATACTTACCTTTCACCAAAATTAATTTATTAATAGGGTGTTTAATTCTCCATTGTGCCTTAGGAGGTATAATTCCACCTTTTACAATTTCAGCATCATCTAAATCGATCATTTCTGCGATATTATTTGTTTCTTCGTTTATCACCATCAATCCGGTATGAATAATTGTATCACGCAGGGTAATATTTTTTGACTGAATTATCACATTGTTAACATCGGGTTTTAAATCTATTTCAATTAGAAGTTTCTGAATTCTCACATCACTATCTTCATCACTTTCATCAATTTGTCTAACGGTAGTTACAATTTCAAATAATCTGGAAAGATAAATACTTTTTAAAAGTTCACCATCATCATTGATTAGCTCTGTTGCAACAACTTTTCCTCCAACCAAATCAACTTCAATTACTTTTAGTCTATAATTACTCATAAAAAAATAAATTGTATGTTCTCCATCAGTGATCCCACCATTATTTGGGTCACTTATTGCAGGCAATTTTAAAACGAAATTTCCTTCTTTATCCGTTTTTGTATTGAAAGTTGTTCCTCCCATCCAAACAATGACTCCATCATGAGTATTTGAGTTATCAAGATGAACATTTCCGCTCATAGATATACTAGAAATTTTATCATCGCCGCCAAAGGGGTTATCGGTACAGCCAAGCCAAAACAGGCCGAACCACATTATAAATACATTCTTCATTAGAATTCTGATGTAAATGTGATATATCTGCGTGTATCTCTCAATAATAAACCATCTAATGATGTTTCATTCTTTTTCATATTCCGCCCTGAAAAGGACAACTGCCCTTTAATCGGACCGATGGAAAGATTGATGGTAGAATAAATGTCATAATTTGAAAATGCCGGCAGTTCAATTTCATTAAACTCTTTATCCGGCACATGAACCATTCCGATCTGTTCTCCCTCCTGAAACCATCTGGATCCAATTGAGAAATATTTCCAATTGGCCGTCATACTGGCCGTAATCTTAAAGGCAGATTTAAAGGGGAAAGCGCTAAAATCAGATACATTGTATTTAGAAAAGCCCATCTCGCCTGTCACTTTACCGCCATAAGTTTTCATGGTCACCTTTCCTTCAAATCCCATCATATTGGCATGGCCCACATTTTCATAATAACCCACAGGCATACCCAATAAATAAGTGATTCTCATTTTATTCAAATAATCATTCCGGAAGAAACTCCCCTGAAATTCAATCACATCAATGTTCGGTACATCTTTCGGCTGCCGCACCCAATTGATTCCAATTTCGAGTGATTTCATTCGCTCCGGACGTAAAATCCGACGCTGACCTTGGGGCATATCCGTTAAACTAATTTGCTGCTGCAAGGATGGGAATTTCACATTATTTCCTGTAGTAACCCAATAAGCCATGGTTTGTTCTGGTGACCGCTTGGATGCGATGGTGGATATTTTAAAAATGTTATTTTGCCATTTATTTTCACCAAAATCCAAAAAGGATTGCTCCCCTTCGCCGGGCTGGTGATTATCTCTGAATACTAAATTGGACTTATGATCATTCACCCGATCCTGACGGTAACTCACATCCAAATCTGTAAGCCATTGGCCTTTACTGTCTCCTTTGGAGTGGAGCTTTAGTACGGTGGCAAAGCCTACCTGATCCCGATTAAGATTGGCACCTTTAAGTCCGATTTGGTTTACATTGGTTAAATTGCGGTCATCCCAAAATTGTAATTTAGAAGTTTCCATTTGGGCCCCAAACATCCATTCAATCCGCTCAATGGTAATGAATTTTCTACCTTCCACTTTCTGAGAATGATGATCTAAATTTCGAGAAATCATGCCTCTATAACTATTGAGCCCCTGCACTTCAGATAAGCTATGGTCAGCAAATGCCACTTCAATTACACCTAAAGGACCAATTACGCCATTATACTGCACACCGGTAAGTTGATTGGTGGATGTGATTGAATTAAAGTCCCGCGTATTTTCAAAGTCCTGTTTATCCTTGGTGAAGTTGAATTCCAGGTTACCGTTAATTTTATCACCATTAATGGCGGTATTTACATCCATGGCCGTATGGTTTAAGTCTGAGAAAAGTCCGTTGTTTTCTGTTTCTATATCTTCGAATATGCGTTTATACGCACCTCTTTTTTGACTGAGGGATATAAAGGTACTGCCCACTTGAACTTGCCCGTTGGCATTCCAATAACCAGAATCATAAGAACCCAACTGTTGGGAAAATTTGAAATGTTTATCCTTGGTATTCTTGGGTACAATATTTACCACACCCGAAAATGCATCAGGACCATACAATACGGAATGGCCACCCTTCACAATCTCCACCTGCTCTACATTTTGCATATCCACCAATGAGAGGTCAAACACATTGTCGTAAGGGCGATTCAGTCGAAACCCATTGTACAATACCAACACATCATCTGCATTGCCACCACGGATAGAAATAGTCTTCCGCCCCGAAAGAGATTCCTCGATTTGTACACTCTGATCTGTAGCCAAGAGGTCGCCAGCATCCACAAATGTACGTAATTCAAATGATTCCGCTTGAAGGACGGAAACAGTCTGGGGAAGGTCTTTGGCGATGGCAGCTTTCCGCTTTTGTCCAGCCGTTTCAATGGCGGCAAAAGGGAGCACTCGCGGATTCAACCTCACCTCTGTTGAAACAGATAATTTGGCAATGGAGATAGAAAGTTCATCATAACCAATATGCTGAAATATGATGATATGATCATCGGTCAACTCAGAAATATCAAGGGTAAATTGACCATCTGCATCACTGGATACACCTTGGTCCGATCCTTTAATGATAATATTAACGCCACCCAATGTACCGCTGGTAATTCGATCGGTTACAGTACCAGAAATGGATTGCCCAAAAAGAAGTGATCCTGTAATTACAATTAAAAAGAATCGAATTCGTTTCATTCAGATTCGTCGCCTCTGTTCAAATATTCATCTTTAATGGACATAAAATAATCATATGCCGCTTCATAGGTATTTTCGATCTTTTCATCAAGGATGGCGGCTTCGATGGTCGATTTAATCTGGCCCACCACTCGGCCTTCGGTGACTCCGCAGACCTTCATGATTTCATCTCCACGGACGGGAGATTGGAAGGATTTAAGGGCATCCCGCTCAGTAACATCCTGCATCTTTGTTTCTACCCGTTCGAAGTTACCCATATATTTCTTCACTCTGTGGGGATTCTTTGTGGTGATGTCTGCCCGGCATAATGTAAGGAGGTCATCTAAATCCTCCCCGGCAGCCACCATAACGCGCCGTACCGCCGAATCGGTAATTTCTTTTTTTGCCAATGCAATAGGGCGCAAGTGGAGAAGAGTCAATTTTTTCAGATAGTCCCGCAGTTGGTTAGATAATTTCATCCGCTTTGCCACATTATTCAACATCCGCTCTCCAACGGCATCATGACCATGAAAGGTGTATCCTTTTCGTTTATCCACTCGCCGTGTGTTAGGCTTTGCAATATCATGAACCAGGGCTGCAAACCGAATTTCCATTTTGTCTGAAAGTACTGCAGCATTATCCACGACTTGGAGGGTATGGTCAAATATATCTTTATGGTGCCATTCCCCGGTTTGATCCATCCCGTGCATAACATGAATTTCTGGAAAAACATGGGCCATGAGTCCCACATCCTGCAAAAGGGTTAGCCCAACCGATGGTTTATCCGTAGCGAGTATTTTACAAAATTCAGTGGTAACCCGCTCTTGAGATACGATGGTGATTCGATTAGCTTGTCGCTTCATGGATGCCAAACATTCATCATCAATAGTGAACCCCAGTTTGGATGCAAAATAGGCACCGCGAATCATCCGCAATGGGTCCTCAGAAAATATTTCATCCGGGTCCAAAGGGTTTGCCAACCGTTTCGCCAGCAGATCTTGCACACCACCGTGGGGATCGTGAAGATCTCCGAAATGGTCCGGGGTTATATCCATGGCCATAGCATTCACTGTAAAATCCCGTCGGAGTAAATCCCCTTTCAAATCGGTATAGACAACCGTTTTGGGTTTTCGAGAATCCTCATCGTAGGCTTCTTCTCGTGCGGCAGCCACCTCAATTGGGATTGGCTTTGAAGGAATATGAGCCGTAGAAAACTTAGGAAATGGGACTACTTTTTTAATGCCCATCTCGTTGGCAATTATTTTGGCAAATTCGATACCGTCACCCACCACCATGAGGTCGATCTCTTTTAATGGGCGATTGAGAAAAAGGTCGCGAACCACACCGCCTACCACATAGACTTCCTTCTTATGAGCAGCAGCAATGGTACCAATTTTTTGAAGAATAGCTCGTGGCTCTGGTTGGCTTTCTAATAAATGTTTAATATTTGCCATTACATAAATTAAGACAAATAAATGGTGAGACGTATGTCATTAGAACACATAGGATGAGACTTTTTTAGATGGCAGAATTCCCTTACTTTCTTGCCATGAGATATCTACTCTTCTTACTACTCCTGGGTACCATTGCCTTTAGCCAATTTGGCAAAGTGAGTGTTACGGTAGATGATCGGCTGCTTCGAGATACGGAGCGGCAAAAGGTATCCTCCATTCGGGATGAAGTAAATCGATTTTTCTCAGGCCGTATTTGGGATGAGCGATTTCAAGGGTTGAAAATTCCCCTTAATATTTCGATCGTGTTTCAAGGTGTAGCCCAAAAAGGCGGGATGGAAACCTTTCATGCCCAAGTATTGGTTTTTGATGGGATGGATATTCGCTATTTTGATAAATCACTTCAATTCTACTACAACCCCGGCACATCTATCCAATTCGATCCGGTCATTTTTGACCCCCTTGGCAGCTTTTTATCTTTCTATGCTTATGCCGTCCTCGCCGGCTGGATGGATACATACGATTTTTATGGGGGCAACCACGCTTATGATCAAGCCCGGGAGATTGCTTTTCGAGGCATGGCTTCAGACTATCCCAAAGGATGGAGTACGAGGGTTCAAGTCTTGAAAGAGGTGACAGGGAATAAAGGACTTCGGGAAGCAAGGTTTGCCTACTACGTAGCCATGGATTTATTTGATCAGGGTAAGCCCGATAATGCCCTAAAAGAATTTGGTCTAATGATGGAAGGGTTAGAATTGGTTTTTGGCCAATTCCCCACTGGTCGCTCTTTATACTTTCTCAATGCCAATCGTAAAAAATTGGTTCATCGACTTAATGTACTGGGTCAGAATGATATACTGAGCCGCCTTTCCGAAATGGACCCTTCCCATAAGGAGGACTACCTCCTCGGGCTTAGAAAGAACTGATTTATTCTTTAACGATTTCCGCCGATCGTTTTTTTCGACGGATATAATAATCAAACACAACACTACCCCAATAAATCCAGGGTATCACATCCTTATCTTTCACCCTACGGATTCGCTTGGTGTGTCCACGGCGCTTCCAGATGGTGTGAGGATGGGTTAGTATCCAAAATAGAGATTGCAGAATACCCAAAACATGGTTCATATCCAATCGGACCAATGCATAAATCAAAGCCACCCATTCTAATGCAAAGCGGATGGGCGTCATATACAACGTGATGGGTAGACTATAATTGGTAAGGACCATGAGAAACGAATTTCGATGATTCAGATATTGCTTCTGCCGGGTGAACATGGGTAGGGTTACGGCATTTTTATGATACACTATTGCACTGGGGACAGCCCAGGTTTCTTTCTCCATAAGACGAAATTTCCAACAGAGGTCGATTTCTTCTTGATGGGCAAAGAATGTTTCATCAAATGCACCGGCAGTCTCAAAGTCGGTCTTACGGACCATCAGTGCTGTACCGCTCCCCCAGAAAATGGGACGCATAACATTATATTGTCCTTTGTCTGTCTCCAATTCCTGGAATACACGCCCCCGAGCGAAAGGGAAACCTAATACATCAATCCAACCACCAGCACCACCTGCATAATCAAATTGGGTTCGATCAAAAAAGTTCAAGACTTTGGGCTGAACTGCTGCCACTTTCGGATTCAAATTTAAAAAATCAACCAAGGGCGACAGCCAATTGGGATCTTGAATCGTATCGTTATTTAAAAAAACAAGGTAATCCCCTGTGGCTGCTTTTGCCCCACGGTTGCACCCACCAGCATATCCATAATTTTGATCATTTTCTATGAGTTTCATTTGAGGATAATTCAGACTCACCCATTCGGGACTCCCATCAGTGGATGCATTATCGACTACAATGATTTCGAATGGGTCGTATTGGGTTTGCGCCAAGGATTCAAGGCACTCAGACAATACATCAATCCCATTCCAATGGGGAATAATTACGCTGACGAGAGGGTTAGACATTGTTTTGTAAATAAGGAAGAAGGCAAAAGGAAAAAGGAATGATGTCTATATCCTTCAAGTTTTTCCTTATTTTTTATTCCTTACGTAGGTCTTCCAGCAGTTTTTGGGCCACGGGGTCGTTGGGATTTTTGTCCAGCCAATCGGAAAGGATTTCTTCTGCCTTGGGTTTCATATCCAGCTGTTTATAAGTAAAGACCAATGAAGATACAATCTGCGTAAAGTAGTTCCGCCACTGCTCAATCTCTTTAGCTGAAGAAAGGCGTTGGCCACTTTCCATGGTTTTAAAATCTGAATAGAGACCTTCAAAGATAGTTCGCCCTCTGTCAAAATCATTCAGTTGGGAGAGATATACTTGGCCATACTCTACTTGATCTCGAATATTTAAATCGGCTCGGGCGCTCAATAAATCCATAATGCGCTTTAATTCGTTCGTATTCCCCAATTCGCCGTAGAGGCGGGCCACTTGATAATGGAGTTCTTTCGCATCATAGCGGATTGTCTTTTCAGGAATACTGTCCTGCATTTTTTCGATAACAACCAATGCCTTTTTCCGGTGATCTTCTGATTTTTCCGGGTTGGTATTTTCATGATCTTTGAAGGCCATATAATGATGAGCGGCCAATTGCATATGGGCACTTCTCAAATTTTGGAGCAACCGAATATTGGTGGATGGGAAATAGTACACATCCTCCCGGCCTAAATTCCGATAAAGGTAGCCAGGCATATAATCTTTAAACCAAATGTCTCCTTCCAGCGAAGTCCATTCCCGCGCTTCAATATCCCGTTCCCATACTTCGGAACCATGGCCAGACATAAGATTTGTCCACATCCGTTCTTCATTGATGGGGTTTCTGCCATCCACTTTGTGAGGCCTAAGGCGGTACACCAATCCTTCCATTTCAATATGATTTTCTAATCCCAATCGGTTGGATGCAGGTACAGTAACGGCAAAGTAAATGGGATATTTCCATTGGGCATCAGAGATGATTTTCAGAATCATCATATCTTTCACCATGAGGGCCGCACCGGCGAAAGTGGGCTCAACCCGCCACTCAATAAATCCATTTTCATTTCGATCGGACTTGGGTGCGGGAATTCGCACATTTTTCGCCTGCCAGGGCTGAAGCCCCGATGAAATGTCCACAATTTGATTATCGGTCATATTGATGAAGCGCTGGAGCTCCCGCCCTTCTTGATCTACCTGTCCTCGGCGGGAATCTCGCAATTGACTGATATACCATTCTGTATTCAATAGACTAAGATTGGCCACGGTTACATCCTTTCGGATGCCTTCCACTTCCTGCAAATACCAAAGGGGGAAAGTATCGTTATCTCCGTTGGTGAAGATGATAGCATTGGGCTCACAGGATTGCAAAATATTGTAGCTATAGTCCCAAGCCAACCGATTATCAGAACGGTCATGTTTATGATAATTGGCTTTCAACATCATCCCCGGCATGGCTAAGACCAAGACAGCCATAGCACCGGCCACTGCATTCTTCGCCATGGGCTTATCTTTGAGTAATTTTCGGATTCGGTCGCCCATGGTAGCTACGGCGATGGATATCCACATAGAAAAGGCAAAGAAACTGCCCACATAAGAATAATCACGCTCACGAGGTTGGGGATTATCCTGATTCACAAATATAATGATGGCCAAGCCTGTCATTAGAAAAAGAGAAAAGACGGAGAATGCTTGCTCCCGATCTTTTTGGAAATGGTAAAACATACCCCAGAGACCAAAGAGGAATGCAAAGGGCAATCCAAATTGAAACCAGTCCACCCCATCCTCATTGGTGTTCGCGCCGTATGCGGTTACAAAGGGATCTGTACTGGGACCTCGTCCTGCAAATTGCCAGAGAAAGTACCGCCAATACATTTTCTTCACCTGGTAGTTCCAAAAATATTCCCATTGCTTATCCAAGCGGTATGTTTTGTATTTCCGCTCTTGGAATGAAGAATATTCTCTACCTTGTGTTGGTCTCCCTACGGCTTCGTGTTTTGCGGGTAAGCCATCATAGCGGCGTGGGAATTGAAACATTTGGCCATATTGTTCTCTCTCCATATATGCGATGGCCCGAGATACGTTAGATGGGTCATTTTCATTGATAGCAGGATCCTGACCTGAACGGATAAAAATCATGGCATAGCTAGAATATCCAATTAATATGAGTACCATAGATGTGAGTGCCAAAGCATACTGAAATCGTTTCATCACAATGGTGGCTACCATGCCCCCAAAAATAATTAATCCTAGAAGGATGACCATGGTCAATCCCAGAGCATCGGCCAATTTCGGTGTACCGTTAATAATGCCTGCATTAATAATCAAATAGACGACCCCCGTGATGGCGGTGGTAATAATAAATCCTTTGTAAGAAAATTTATATTTGCGGAAATAAATGATGAGGGCAATAAATGGAAGTGCCAATAGGTTCAAAAGGTGAACGCCGGTGGCGAGACCAATCATGTAGGCGATAATGAGGATATAACGTTCATTTCCTTTTTCATCGGCTCTTTCTTGCCAGTGGAGAATGAGCCATACCACGATGGCGGTAAAAAATGTAGAGAATCCATAGACTTCTGCTTCTACAGCATTGAACCAATGGGAATCCGTAAATGCAAACGTGAGGGCACCCACTAACGAACCTCCAAAAGCAATGATGGCATCCATCTGGGTTTGGATTTTCCCTTTATAATTGGAGATGAGTTTTACCGTAGAGAGATACAAATACATGACTGCCAGAGCACTCACCACGGGAGATATCAAATTCACCCGAAAAGCAATATCCGGGTTAAAAGGAATCATGGAAAACACACGGCCAATAATCAGATACAACGGACTCCCCGGCGGGTGAGGTACCCCTAAGATATAGGATGTGGCAATAAATTCGCCCGAGTCCCAATAAGGGACCGTGTCGGCCATAGTGAGGAGATAAACCAAAAATGAAATCGCTAGGGCCACCCCGGCGAAAATGCGGTTCAATCGAATATAGTCGGTATGGATCAAATCTTAGTCTTTCTTCGCTTTTTTAGACTTTGTCTTTTTCGAAGACTTCGTCTTCTTTTTAGCTTTGGGCTTTTCTTCAGATTTTGGTTTTTCTTTTGCTTCAACGTCTTCAGTCGCCTCAGTTCCACTGGCTTCTACTGAATCATCACCCTGTGCAGCGTCCTCGCTGCCCTCAGGTGCCCCTGCATCCGTGGGTTCCTCAGAACCCTTCTTCTGTTCGTCAATGAAGTTGAGTTTTAATTCACTCAAGCTATGAATAATATACTGCTCTTCCCATTCGCTCAGGTTGCCCTTCATTTTGGTCTGGAGCATATCCAGCAGATCGATATAATAGGTGGCCTGTTCCAGATTCCGTTCTAATGTATCCGACACAGGATTTTTCACTTTACCCAGTGATATCCATGCACTTTGGACGAATGTATTCACTAGATGGATAAATAATTGATCTTCTTTTTTCATTTGTTCTTCGGCCATGATTTTCCTCTTAAAGTGGCTTTAATTCAAATTGGGAGTAAATGTTTCATATACTGACAAAAACAGACGGGGAAAATACATCATATCAGGTGATAAATCGAAGATTCTATGGATTATTAAGAAATATTCGCCTGTTCAAGTTTATCCTGGTATTCTGCCATGAAACGGGTGCGGATCAGTTCATGCGCCGGCTGATTCAAATTCGGGTCATCTTTTACCAATTTAAATGCGGCCTGTCTCGCTTTTCTGAGGATTGGTCCATCCGTCACCATGTCCGCAATTTTATATTTTAAGAATCCGCTCTGGCGGATACCGAAGAATTCTCCCGGGCCCCGGAGTTTTAAATCTTCATCTGAAATGACAAATCCGTCTTTGGTGGATTCCATAATCCTCAGGCGCTTTTTCGAATTGTCAGTGAAATTCCGCCGGACGAGAATGCAGTAACTTTTTTCACTCCCCCGCCCCACACGGCCCCGAAGCTGGTGGAGTTGAGTCAATCCAAACCGATCCGCATGTTCAACCAGCATCACCGTGGCATTGGGAATATCAATACCCACTTCAATCACCGTGGTAGAAATCAAAATATGAATTTCATTCCGGGCATAGGCATCCATGACCCCATCCTTTTCATCCTTTTTCATTCGCCCGTGAATGAGCCCCACTTTTAAATTGGGGAAAATCTTTTGGGAAAGTTGGTCGTGCATCTCCACCGCCGCAGCTAAATCAGATTTTTCTGTCTCCTCTACTAATGGATAAACCACCATGGCTTGACGACCAGCGGCCACTTCGTCTTTCATGAATTGATATACTTTGGATAGGCGCGGCTCATCCACCACTTTCGTCACCACAGGAAGACGATTTTTAGGCATTTCATCAATAATGGATAGATCCATATCCCCGTGGTAAGTAATGGCCAATGTTCGAGGAATGGGTGTGGCAGTCATAGCCAACAGGTGAGGGTTCAATCCTTTAGCAGTAAGATCACCCCGTTGGAGGACCCCAAAGCGGTGCTGTTCATCCACAATAGCCAATCCCAATGATTTGAATCCCACATCCTTTTGAATGAGGGCCTGGGTACCAATGATAATGTTAATCTGCCCTTCTTTTAAACCCTCAAGAATGGCCTGCCGTTCTTTGGCCGGTGTGCCCCCTACCAATATGGCGCAGGTCATGTGGGCTGTTTCTGCATGTTTTTTGAAGGATTCAAAATGCTGATGGGCCAAAATTTCTGTGGGCGCCATGACAGCCACCTGCACATCGTTTGATACTGCAATGGCTGCCGCCAAGACGGACACAATCGTTTTCCCTGAGCCCACATCCCCTTGCAAGAGGCGATTCATAGAAAAGGGCCGAGCCATGTCATCCTTAATTTCTTTGATGACCTTTTTCTGGGCATTCGTTAATTCAAAATCCAAACTATCAGAAATGAGTTTTACTTGAGGACCGACCTTGGTAAGTGCTTTCGTCCCTGTTTTCTGGATGGATGATTTCCGCAATGCCATAAGCATTTGAAGAAAAAAGTGTTCGTCAAATTTTAATCGATGGATGGCGGCCTGAAGCACATCTTCAGATTCGGCAAAATGGATATTTCGTAGGGCGCTGTTGCTATGAGCGAGTCCATTGGCTTTCAGGAAATCAGGCCAAAAATGGTCGGGAATTTCTTTTAATGAATCAGAAATAGATTTAATGAGGCGGCGAAGGCCGCGACTGTCTAATCGTGTCTTTTTTAATTCAGCAGGAATCGAGTATAATGGAATGACCAAACCGGAATTCACTGGATCTTCATCCGCTTTCAGTTTATCATATTCCGGGTGGACGATCTGGTAGCCGTTGAAAAATTCAACTTTACCGCTCACCGCGAGACGATCTCCCACCTTGATAGCTTTTTTGATATATCGCGCCCCATTAAACCAGGTGAGTGTCATCATACCCTTACCATCAGAAAGAATGGCCTGAAAGTATTGGCGCCGTTTCCCTCGGCGCATATCAGCCGCTTCGACTTTGCCGATAATGGTGGCTTCCTGATCCTTCTTTAATTTGGAGATTGGGGTGACAGTGGTGCGATCTAAGTGCTTCCTTGGATAATAATGAAGCAGATCAAAAACGGTATGAATGCCGATTGCTGATAAAGCATCCGCCCGGGACGGACCGACGCCTTTGATAGATTGTATAGAGGTAGAAAGGGTTAGAGCCTTTTCAGGCACAATTCTTTTAATTCCATTCCTTGCGGTAAGTATAGGTCACTGTCTGCGATCCATTACCAGTAATGCTGAGAGGGAAATGAATGGTAGAAGCATCTTTTTTTCGATAATTGGCGGAGGCGTCTCTTACCACCCAATCGCCATAAATATGTTCGATGAGACGGACTTTGATTTCATAATCCAATGTATTTGTCACTTCAATACTGATGGATCCTTCTTCACTCTTCTGCTGACGGTCGTAATTCAACACTGTACGTTTCCCCACTACGTCAAAGGCCTTACCGGAGATGATAGTGGCAGTGGCCCCTTTGGGCACTTGGCGAATTTCATCTTCACCCACAAATTCAATGGAACCGCTCCGCCCTGTTTGATACAATTGAATTTTCCCTTGGGGCAGAGGTACACCCAAATTATTGGATTCCGTATTGGCGATCCGGTATTCGATCCCTAATGGTTCTTCGGTTTGGCTCTGTTCATTATTTTCAAATAAATATGTTTTTTGGAAGGACACTTTTTTCGAAGGATAGAGCCGTGTGGTAATACTTTCTTCTCCCATTAGGCCTACCTTACCAACAAGATTGTAAATATGATAATCCCCCAACTGTTCTTCCTGCAGTCCTGCGTTTTCATTGGGCGAGGCCATGGAGCGCATCATCATGGGCGGAACATTCATGTGGCCATTCTGTTTCAGCTTCCCTTCTACCAATTGGAGAGATACATTCTTAAAGTCTAGATTGCTGTTGTTCTTGATATATGCCTCGGCCAACAATTCTGCCCCACTCCCCGATTCATCCAGGATAAGTCTATAGATGGCGTCCCAGTCAAATCCCCGAGAGAGGTAAATGAGATTGCCTCTTGCGGGCCCGGATATTTTATCCGGATCAATGTTCCATGTGAGGGATGGTTTAAACATGACATTATCTAATTTCCCTGGTACGATGATGTAGTCAATCCGTTCTTTTTTAAATGAAATGATGGATCGCCTTCGGGTGATGGTGATGGTACTGCCGCTGATTTCTACCAGCGTCCCCGTGAGCGAAGATCCATTAATTAATTCTACATCAATGGTTTCGCCCAGATAATTATGAAGATGCTCAGAAAAATGAAAGACATCCTGATTCAAGCGCTGCATCTTCACTTCCGCATTGTCTAAGATCAAGAATGGTGAATCTTTAATCATCCCTGTTGGGAGGAGATCCCATGCAATGGTGTTTTCTCCCGGTTGAATGTTCCATGCCACAGGTTGTTTGATGAGAGCAAATCCATCTTTATACATGGTCATGGTGGCATGGTTCGATTGGGCCGCTGTGAGCGACAAAAAGGTCAGGATTCCGATGATTATTTTCTTCATTGCAGCATATCCAAGTTTGCTTTGACGAGGTCGAATTCTGCAGTCATATCCTGCAAATTTTGCTTTTCATGGGCCACCACATTTTCTGGTGCCCGATTTACAAAATTCTCATTCGCTAATTTTTTCTCTACCCCCGACAGGTGCCCTTTTAGCTCATCTAAACGCTTAGAAAGTCGGGCAATTTCCTGATCTAAATCTATTAATCCTTTGAGCGGAACAAACAGTTCCATTTTTTGAACCACCGCGGTGGCCGATTGGTCCGGTTTTGCTAAGTTCGCACCGAGGGTAATTTTATTAATCCGCCCCAGTGTTTTAATTATGTCATCAAAAGATTCAATGTTGGATTGGTGGCCATTTACATTTCGAATCACCAAATCCGCCTTTTTACCTGGTGGTACATTCATGCGGCTGCGGATAGTCCGAACGGCCGTTACCATTTCTTTCAGCAAGCCCATTGAGGTGTCCGCTTCAGTATCCGCCTGTGATTCATTGCCATTGAGCCACGGGGATACAATTAAATCTGAATCAGCATCGTTCCTAAAATAGGACCATATTTCTTCTGTTATAAATGGCGAATAAGGATGAAGGAGGGTCAAAATACCTTTAATCACATGGACGGCCACTGCTCTTGACACATCCGCTTTATGAGGATTATTTCCGTAAAATCGTGTTTTGGCAATTTCAATATACCAATCGCAAAAGTCACCCCATGTAAATTCATAGATGGCCTTGGCCGCTTCATTGAAATGGAAGCGATCCAATTGATGGTTCACTCTAATAGCCGTTTGATTAAGCTGACTCAAAATCCATCGTTCCGGCAAATCCAATTCAGCGGACTCTAAATCAATTTTCGGAGCCTCGCCCCTTTCCATATTCATGTGGACAAACCGAGATGCATTCCAGAGTTTATTCATGAAGTTTCGGCCAATCTCTAACCGGGAATTGGAAAAGAGCACATCCAACCCTTGGGGCGCCATGAGCATGGTGCCGAATCGTGTTGCATCTGTGCCGTATTCTTTAAATAAATCAAATGGATCAGGAGAATTACCCAAAGATTTGCTGAACTTTTTCCCTGTTTCATCTCGGAGAATGGATGTGAAATAGACATTCTTAAATGGGATATCATCTAAAAATTTATATCCGGACATAATCATACGGGCCACCCAAAAGAAAATAATATCCGGGCCAGTAACCAATGCATCCGTAGGGTAGAATGTTTTAAGATTTTTTTCTGCTTCTGGCCACGCGTGAACGGCAAAAGGCCAAAGCCATGATGATGCCCATGTATCTAATACATCCTCATCCTGCGTCCAATTCTCCGGATCCTCAGGCCTATCTACAGAGACATGCAGTTGTTTCGGATCATCTTTATTATACCAAACAGGAATCTGGTGCCCCCACCAGAGTTGACGACTGATACACCAATCTTTGATATTTTCCATCCAGTGGTTGTATGTCTTGGTCCAGTAGGCAGGGTGAAATCTAATTTGCCTGTCATTTACAGCATCCAAAGCTGGCTTGGCTAATTCATCCATTTTTAAATACCACTGCTCAGAAATATAAAATTCGATTGGCACATTCCCACGTTCGGAAAATCCGATGTTATTCGAATAATCTTCGACTTTGTCTAAACATCCTTCTGCTTCCATCTCTTTCACGACAGCCTTCCTCGCTGATTCACGAGATAATCCCTGAAATTTATTCGGCACTTCCGAATTCATGGATGCATCATCATTCATAATATTGATGAATTCTAAATCGTGCCGCTCACCCATTGCAAAGTCGTTGGGATCATGGGCCGGGGTTACTTTTACGCAACCTGTGCCAAAGTCTTTATCCACATAAGTATCACCGATGATGGGAATTTCACGCCCCACCAATGGTAGTGTCACCGTTTTCCCAATTGAATTTTTATACCGTTCATCCTCGGGGTGGACTGCCACTGCCGTATCCCCCAACATGGTTTCGGGACGGGTGGTGACCACAACCAAATAATCATCGGTGCCGGTGATGGAATAACGAAAATGCCAGAGCTTTCCATTCTTTTCTTGGTAAATAACCTCTTCATCGCTGATGGCCGATTTGGACACAGGGCACCAATTCACCAATCGGTGGCCTTTGTAGATTAATCCTTTATGGTATAATTGGACGAATGCTTCTAATACAGCTCGAGAATACCCTTCGTCCATAGTAAACCGTTCCCGATCCCAATCACAAGAGCAGCCCAATTTCTTCAACTGATTAATAATGATACCACCATACTTTTCCTTCCAAGCCCAGGCATAAGTCATGAATTCATTTCGACTGAGGCTGTCCTTGGAAATACCCTGTTTTTCCAGCATTTTTACTACTTTAGATTCGGTGGCGATTGAGGCGTGATCAGTGCCGGGAATCCAGCAAGCGTTCTTCCCTTCCATACGGGCCTTGCGAATCAATACATCCTGTATGGTATTGTTCAGCACGTGCCCCATGGTAAGCATCCCTGTCACATTGGGGGGTGGAATTACGATGGTATAGGGCTCCTTATCAGAATCAGGATCGCCCTTGAAATAACCATTTTCCATCCAATGCTGGTACCAATGGTCCTCTAGTTTATCCCAATTGTAGGTTTTATCGATTTGCGACGTTGACATATTGAATTAGATTAATGTGAAATTTGACAAAAATATGGTCGAATTATCGATCTAAAATTAAAGAAAAAGCAGTGGTGAGTTTGAGTACATTTTGATTCGCTTTTACCAAGTTCCCTGAAATGATTCGACCCAAGTTACGCATGACAATATATCCAATATCCGGGTTGGCATCACAAATGGAAAATAAGTCCGATTTATCGAGGCGCGCCAAGGCACATGAAGATTCGGCCCTCACATTGGCAGTCCTGCGATCACCCTCATTAAACATGGACATTTCGCCAAATTGGGGATGTATATCTGCAGACAATTTTAAGATGGCCTTTTCCCGATTGTCTGATTTCCCTTTGTTCATGGAAAGGGTTAGGGCTTGGTTAATCTCTACCTCACCGCTGAGTAGTAAATAGATGCAGTCTCCTTCTTCTCCCTCGGTAATGAATTTTTCGCCCTTTTCCATCTCAACGGATTTCAAGGCACCATGGAACTGGTTGATTTGATCATCGGTGAGATCTTCAAAAATTTGAAATTGTTTTAATTGTTCATTATTCATCATTGCCTCACGGAATTATAATGGCCCGTTCTCCTTCTTTCAGGATGTAGTCCTTCCCGGGATTCACGACCACATTGATCTTACTTTCTTCCTGAAGGGAGATACCGCCATCTTTCAATTTGCGTTCAATAAAGGTATCCAGAGCGGAAGCATCTGAAGATAAAATGGCACCGATGCCTAAATTTTCATCCTCAGAAAATACACCAATCAAAATAGAGCCGTCCTTATCTTTAAAATGTTTGAACAATGCATCGTAATGCTGACCTACAAATTGGGAAGGGATTTCCACCCGCTTAAACCTTGACTTAGAATTGCTTTCGATGAGCTGGTCTACAATTTGGGGGACGCCCGGATCCACTGCGTGTGACGCAAATATATGGGCTGAAAAATCATCACCAACCACAACTTCATCGGCATCGGCCCGCTTAATATGAGTTAGGTTTTCACGATCCAGCAAATAAGCCACCACACGAATATTGGAATCCATACTTTTTATGGTTAGAGTAGCAAAAATGGTCTTTTCATCGTAAGTCGCAACCTCAGAACCTGTAGTATTAGGAATGACCATTACCGTATCAGCATCGAGAATGCCGGCCCGGTTGAGGATTTCTTCTTGTGTAAAATCCCCCGAAACAAAATGAATATGCATGCCCTGATACCTGTTTTTGAGCATAGTCACTTCTTCCTCATTCAATTCGTTGATGAGAACTAAGTCTCTTGTTTTTGTCCCACTGAGGTGCTGAATTGAATCCAGAACCCTTTCCCCATTGGGATTCCAACCACACAAAATGAGGTGATTGGTCAAATTCAATTTTTCCAAACCTTTACCCTCCCGAATTTTTTGCGCCACAAAGATTGAAGAAATGGACGCTGTTAATAATGATACCAATGAAATGCCAATAAACATGATCAATACAGCAAAAATACGACCCGCTGGGGTTTCCGGTGAAAAATCGCCATAACCCACTGTAGTCATGGTAACAATTGCCCACCAATATGGATTATCATCCTTGGAAATATCGCCAGGTTCTAAAAACTGAAGCATTGCACCACCAAGGATCATTGTGAAAAGAATCCCTGCGCCGACTTGGAAAAAACTGTTACGAATTAATGTTCTAATCCAAAGAAGCATAACTCTAATTTAGTGAAACTAACATTGATTGACTTATTGAATATGAAAATATAAAGCAAAAATTTTACTTAAAATAAATGTTGCCTTTTTATGGTAATACTCCTTAGCACCCTCCAAGGAGGGAAGTAAGGTATATTGAAAATACCCTATTATATACAAGCATTCCTTATTATCTCTCGAGTTAACATTAATCTAAGGAGGCTTAATGATTAAATTAATCATACCCAGACAGGTACTATCTGTTTTGATGCTTTTTGGAATGGCTTCATTCCTTATTGCTCAAAACGGGGCAGTCTCTGATCGAGTCACTGACGCAGATATGGGTGACCCTCTGGTAGATGCTAACGTCTTAGTCGTCGGAACCAATTTAGGTGCTACAACAGATGTGAATGATGTGTATTCTATCAGTAGTGTACCTGCAGCCGATCAGAGATTTAATGCCAACTATATTGGTTGCGCTAGCAGCTAAGTGAAATACGTTCAAACGATAACATCAGCCAGTAATATTCCGACCTGGGTCTCTTGAAGGCCTTTGATTAGGTTAATGTTGAGAAATGCACTCTTAATTGAGCCAATTTCTTTTTTGCCTATATACTATACAACCATTTAATTTCTAACTATATGAAAGTTGTTATTAGACCAATTGCCATCTTGGTGGCTCATTCATTGATCATGGCTCAGTTAACCACTGGACAACCAGCAACTGTAGCATTTGCTGGGGTTAAAGTTGAGAATGTGGAACCCTGGGTTGAAAAAGAATTTCAAGAAAAGATGAAGAGAATCTTTGAAGACATAGATCCCGAACTTCTCATACTTCCTGAAACTGTGCAGTCAATGGCAGGTAGACAAATTGATTCTTTATTCTCAAATATATCTGAACCTTCATTCCGTCGCGTTGCGGATCAATTGGAAGCGAAATATGTTTTTGCGGGTAAGTTCAAAAATGTCTCGCCTGATAATCAACGAATCATGATTCAAGGTGATTTTTACAGATATAATGCACAGCTCAATACCAATCTTCGCTACGAAGTACTCAAATATTATGAGCGAATTAATGATGAAACAAAAGTAATAAAGACCCAGTTGGTGGATTCACTCCCAGCTGTTTCAAAACCAGCATCATTTAAACAGATTGCAATGGTATTTGGTACTGTAATACTTGTTGGAATATTATTTATGAGCATTACCGGCACTAAAGTCTGGGGTGGAAGCACTGGTGGTGATGGGAGCGTCCCCCCACTGAAGCATGATATCAAGTATTCCAAAGATAACATCATTGGTGATGATCCTTGGGCTTTCATTAGGTTCAACCTTATCAGCTTCACCATAAAATAAAAAACTTATCCACGTAGGTTATGCGGGAGAATCCCTTGAAAATATCCCCGATGCCTATACCAAAATGATTCGTCAAAAAATGTTGGGGTTGATTAATTAAAATTATTACGAATTTCACCATCCCAATGACTTATACCAATCACACCCCAGTCAAGTAGATGCGGTTAATAATTCGTTCGTTAAAGATTTAAGTGAATTGGCATCCGTTTCCGGTCTTAATTATATATTTTCGACACATATTGAAAATATTGCTGATACAAATGAAAGGGTGATGTCAAAGGGAGAGGGATCCGGTTTAATCGCAGTTCTAATGATGTATACCGATATAAAATACTCTCCTATGTTGAAGATTTAGATTTGCATTTAAATACCTTAAAAAATGAGTTGATAAACACTATACCTCATAGTGTTTATGGAATTAGAAAAAATAGAGTATTTTTGCTTTTAGGTGTTGCGTTTGTATTATTATTCGCTATGAGCCAAACATTTGGTGGTTTCGATAATATTTTCGGTGGTGGCGGCGAACCAAAAGATCCTTAGCCGCCAATAGGAACCTGACCTACTGTTTCTCAAAAATGCCCACTGTCTCTATATGAGGCGTGTGTGGGAACATATCCACCATGGTTAATTTTTTTAACCGATATCCATTCATATGCAATATTTCAGTATCCCGCGCTTGAGTGGTTGGATTACAGGATACATATACAATTTTTTGGGCGCCAAATTTCGGTAAATAATTGGTCATAAATTTGTGCATACCAGCTCGAGGTGGATCCACAATAATTACATCTGGTTTGGGGTATTTTTTCCCCACGCCAAACTTGAAAAAATTATCCAGGTTTGCCACATGAAAATGGACATTCCCTACACCATTCCGCACAGCATTTCGCGTGGCATCTTCTACCGAAGATACAATCACTTCAAAACCGTGGACTTCCTTGGCTTTCTGGGCCAGAAATAATGAAATTGAACCAGTGCCGCAATAGAGATCAAAGACCACTTCTTCTCCGGTTAATCCGGCCCCATCTAAAGCAGTTTCATATAATTTCTCAGCCATAACGGTGTTGGTTTGAAAAAATGAATTGGCAGAAATTTCAAATGTAAGGTCACCTAATTTTTCTTCTAAGCATGGCTTCCCATGAAGATGAAGTTCATATTCACCGAATGCTACATCTGCCTTTCGTGTATTGATATTATTCACGACTGTGGTGATTTGTGGAAAGGCTGCAATTAAACCATCTATAAGCGGTTTTAGCAAATCCGGATTTTCATAAGACGTAACCAAATTAACTAAAATATCGCCCGTATTATGACCAAACCGCATGAGTAAATAACGGAGGAATCCATTATGGGTTTTTTGATCATAGGCCTTCATTTTTAATTCTTTGGCTAGAGATTGGGTCTTATTGAGAATTTCTGTGCCAATCTCTGGCATAAGGTGACAAGCGTCAATATTTAATATTTTATCCCACCGTTTTGGGATATGCATCCCTAAAGCAAAATCTCTATCCACACCTTCCGGTTCACCGGGGAGTACCCATCGATTGTTAGAAAAAGTAAATTCCATTTTATTGCGGTAGTTAAATGGTTTTACCGCCGGCACCACATCATGAATTTCAAATTTGGATATCCCTGCTTGTCGCTGAAAAATATTCTCTACCTGCTGCTTTTTCTGCGCCACCTGTTCTTCATAACTGAGCTGCTGCACCTTACATCCGCCACAGGTGAGGAAGTGGTTACAAGGTGCCTCAACTTTATGGGGAGATTCAGTGAGCACCTCTAATGGACGAGCCTCTCCATAGCCTTTTCGTTTTTTATAGACCAAAGCACGCACTTTCTGCCCGGGAATGGCATTTTTTACAAAGATGACAAAATCATCCACTCGAGTAATCCCTTTGCCACCATAGGCCAATGATTCAATTTGAAGCTCCAACTCATCCCCGCGTTTAATTTTCTGTGGATCTTTCATAAGTATCAAAAAGGATTAATTTAATCGTTCAATTATTGTGGGTGATGGCTCTTCTTTAGAATCATTTATACGGTAAGCTTTTTGGATCAATGCAATGGTATGGTTAGCATCATCTTCATTTTTGGCATGGACCATCGCCAAAGGTTGGCCTTCAATTACTTCTTCACCCATACCAAAAACATCTGTGAACCCTACAGTATGGTCAATGATGTCACTGGCTTTTTTTCGTCCGCCGCCTAACTCGACCACAGCTAAACCAACCTCTCGAGTTTCAATATGAGAAATGGTCCCGGTATGTGTAGCGGGGACAGGCTTTACTACGTTTGCAGTCGTGAGAGTTTCATCCAATATATTTTTGGAGCCGCCTAATTCTGAGACCATTTTTTGAAATGTTTCCGCCGCTTGACCATTGTCCAATACATCTGTGATTTTTTGGATGGCATGTTGTTTCGAGTCAGACAATCCAGCAACTTGAAGCATCTCCACAGCCAAGGATAACACAACTTCATGGAGACGATGGTCTCGTTTTATCCCTTTTAAATAATCAATCACTTCCATCACTTCCAACGTATTTCCCACAGCTGATCCAAGGGGCTGATTCATATCTGTAATAAGCGCAGTTGTTTTCATTCCAAATTTTTTTGCCACGCCGATGATGCTTTCCCCTAGATCTCTGGCAAAGTCCAGTTGATTTGCAAAAGCGCCCTTCCCCGTTTTGATATCCATTACGAGTCCATCCAATCCAGCCGCCAATTTTTTAGATAAAATGGAGGCAGTAATAAGTGGAACCGATTCCACGGTGGCGGTCACATCACGGATGCCATAAATGATTTTGTCAGCCGGTGCAAGATTTGCTGTTTGTCCGATGATGGCACATCCTACATTTTTAACAACATTTCGAAATTGGTCATTGTCCGGCGTGGTATTGTATCCGGGAATGGACTCTAATTTGTCTAAGGTTCCGCCGGTGTGGCCCAATCCCCTGCCGGAAATCATGGGATTATAAATGCCGCAAGCAGCCACAATGGGCGCTAACATGAGACTGACCTTATCGCCAACACCGCCGGTGGAATGTTTATCAATCACTGGACCATTTAAGTCTTCCCAGTTTAAGGTTTCACCGGATTTCACCATGTGGTTGGTGAGATGGAACCTCTCATCGACGGACATACCGTTGAACAAAACAGCCATGGAAAACGCAGCAATGTGGCTTTCATTTACAGAGCCATTGGCGATACCTTCAATATAAAATTGGATTTCTTCCGCGCTGAGCGAATGACCATCCCTTTTTTTTCTGATGATTTCTTGGGGGAGCATTGTTGTATGTAATTATATAAAAAGTAAAACGTAATTAATTGGTTTTAAATAATTACGATTTTTCATAATTCGAAAGGAATTCACTCAAAAGTGCTTGGAGATCATTAGCCGCTTGATTGGCATTTTCCATGGTTTGGTCATGACTCAAAGCATCATCACTCATCCCTGCAGCCATATTGGTAATAATAGAAACTGCAGCAACTTTTAGTCCGAAAAATCTGGCAAGGATGACTTCCGGCACAGTGGACATTCCCACTGCATCTGCACCTAAATTTTTCGCAGCTTTTATTTCTGCAGGTGTTTCAAAACTGGGTCCACAAAACCAAATGTAAACACCTTCGTGTAAGGTGATATCTTTTTTCGAAGCAGCCTTGCGAAATTGATCACCAAGTGTTGGATCGTATGCATCCACCATGTCTACAAATCGAGATGATTCTGTTTCACCAAATAAAGGTGACACCCCTGTAAAATTGATATGATCTGTTAAAAGCATGACGCTTCCCGGTTGTGCTTCGGGAATGAGACTTCCGGCAGCATTTGTTAAAAGGAGTGTTTCACACCCTAACTCTTTTAATATCTCAACCGGCGTTCGCATCACATCTGCTTGGCCTTTTTCATAATAATGAGAGCGGCCCTGCAGCACAGCCACTTGTGTGCCACCAACGGATCCCAAGACTAATTGCCCTGCATGGCCCTCCACACCTGCATCGGGAAATCCCGGGAGATCATTATAAGAAATGATGGTTTGATTTTCAACTTGGTCTGCAAAAGGGCCTAAACCGGAGCCAAGAATGATACCGACCTTGGGTTGTCGTTCGGCGGCTTTAGATCGAATAATAGCTACTGCTGGTTTGGCTGACATCATTCAAACTCCCACTGGATGCCAAGTGGTTTTGGTTTCCTGTGTTTTTATAATATGGTAAGGGCCTTGTCCTGAATCTTTGTCCCATTTTTCATCTGAAAAAATAATGGCACGTTTCACATTCAGCGCTGCATTGGTTTCAACCAATTCAATATCATCTTTATCACTGCCGCAGTAGATCATTGCATTCACATCCATGTGGGACGAAAAATGTTCTAAGAGTTCAATTCTCTGTCCAGTGAGAATATTTACCACGCCACCGGGGACATCCGATGTATGGAGCACTTCTGCAAAGGATATGGAAGAAATGGGCTTTTTCCCCGATGCTAAAACCACAATTGTATTTCCACCGGCGATGACAGGCGCCACGATGGAAATGAGACCCAATAAAGATGAATCATCCGGTGCAAAGGCTGCTACCACACCGGTGGCTTCCGGCATGGTAAAATTGAAATAAGGTAGAGATACAGGATTCACACGGCTGAAGATTTGCTGATATTTGTCCGCCCAACCGGCGTAATAAATGAGCCGATCAATGGATTGTTTTAATTCTGTTTCAGCTTGTTTTTTGGTGCTACCTTGGAGCACAAGTTCCGCCATAAATTGATCTCGCCGTCCTTCCAGCATTTCACCAATACGATATAAAATTTGAGATCGATTGAAAGCAGTTTTCCCGGACCATCCACCCACAGCTTTCCGTGCAGCCACCATGGCATTTCGGAAATCTTTTCTGGAACCACGGCAAATATTCACCACAGTTTCACCGTCAGTGCCGGTCCATTTAATATATCGTCCGGATTCAGTTCGCGGGAATTTTCCATTGATATATAATTTATATGTTTTTTGAATGTCTGCTCGTTTACTCATTTTTTACCTTACCTTAGTGATCTTGGTGCACTTCGTGTTTAAATATTAACGTACCCACGGAGTCCTTCCACCCCGCCTTCGCTACCAATGCCACTTTCTTTATATCCGCCAAATGGCGCTCCCGGATCAAATTTATTAAAGGTGTTTGCCCAAATCACACCGGCACGAATTTGATTTGATACTTTGAAAATTTTTGATCCTTTGTCCGTCCAAACACCACCGGAAAGTCCATAAGGTGTATTGTTCGCTTTGGTGATCACTTCATCCACAGTTCTGAATGTTTGAATCGCCAAAACAGGACCAAATATTTCTTCCTGTACAATTCGGTTTGATTGGCTCACATCGGAGAAAATAGTGGGCGCGCACCAATATCCATTTTTCGGAAGGTCACAATCAGATTGATAAATTCTGCCCCCTTCATCTTTGCCCAATTTTAAATATTCATTGATTTTCTTAAGCTGCATTTTCGAATTGATTGCACCAATGTCCGTATTCTTATCCAAGGGATCACCAACAATGAGTGTATCCATTCGCCGTTTCAGTTTTTCAATCACTTGATCCGCAATACCTTCCTGAACATAGAGCCGCGAACCGGCACAACATACATGTCCCTGATTGAAGAAAATGGAATTAATGATGCCCTCCACCGCTTGATCAATAGGCGCATCTTCGAAAATAATGTTGGCTGCTTTACCACCTAATTCCAGCGTGTATTTTTTCCCGGTACCAGCAATCGCTTTCATGATATATTTCCCAACTTCGGTACTACCGGTGAATGCAATTTTGTCAATACCTGGATGATTCACCAACGCTTGTCCTGTTTCTCCTGCACCTGTTACAATATTCACCACGCCAGGAGGTAAATCTGCTTCTTGGATAATTTCGGCCAATTTCATAGCGGTGAGTGGTGTGGTCTCCGCTGGTTTTAACACCAATGTGTTTCCAGTGGCTAAGGCCGGTGCCAATTTCCAAGCTGCCATAAGCAGCGGAAAATTCCATGGAATAATTTGTCCGGCTACGCCTAACGGTTTTGGAGAAACGCCAGGAAAAGCATACTCCAACTTATCCGCCCAACCGGCATAATAGAAAAAGTGAGCAGCAGATAAAGGTACATCCACATCGCGACTTTCACGGATGGGTTTCCCACCATCTATGGATTCAATCACAGAAAATTCTCGTGCTCTTTCTTGAAGCAATCGGGCAATGCGATACACATATTTCCCACGCTCTTTTGGTGCCATTTTAGACCACGTTTTTTCATAAGCATTCCGGGCAGCTTTCACCGCTTTATCCACATCTGCTTTATTCGCATCTGCAACTTTGGCGATTGCCTTTTCATTGGCAGGATTGATGGAATTGAAAGTTTTTCCACCTGAGCTAGGTACAAATTTCCCATTGATAAACAAATCGTATTTATCTTTTAATTGAATATGATCTGTACTTTCCGGTGCTGGGCTGTATTCCCATTTTATTGCTTTATTCATAATAATTTTTGTTTAATCCACTGAAAAATAATTTTTTGATTGATACTGACCTGTGCTTTGCTTCACGATTTGCATGAGAACATCGCTGGCTAAGGAACTGGCGCCGAATCGAAATAAATCCGGAGACAGCCAATCTTCGCCCAAAGTCTCTTTCACCATGACCAAATATTGAATGGCTTGTTTGGCTGTACCAATGCCACCCGCAGGTTTCATGCCAATTTGTTTCCCTGTTTTTGTTTCAAAATCGCGGATGGCTTCCAACATGGTAAGCACCACTGGCGGTGTTGCTGCAGGCGAAACTTTCCCTGTGGATGTTTTAATAAAATCTGCGCCTGCATCCATGGCGATGTCACTGGCCAATCGTACATTATCCAAGGTGACCAATTCGCCTGTTTCCAAGATGACCTTCAAATGACCATCGCCGCAGACATCCTTCACTTGAGCTATTTCATCTGAAACATAATTATAATCTCCTCGAAGAAATCTACCACGAGAAATGACCATATCAATTTCATTGGCACCTGCGTCTATCACGGATTTTACCTCATCCAGTTTTGATTGTAAATCTGCCATCCCACTGGGGAATGATGTGGCTACGGAAGCAATATTGATGTTCGTACCGGAGAGCGCTTTTTTTGCAATCGGTACCATAGTTGGATACACACAAATGGCTGCCACGTTCGGTAAATCAGGATATTGATCATGAAGGTGCGTAGCTTTGTAGCATAGCTGTTTCACTTTTCCAGGGGAGTCTTTCCCTTCTAATGTTGTTAAATCAATCATGCTCAATGTGAGATTTAACGCAAAAAGTTTGGAATCTTTTTTGATGCTTCGTGAAAAAAGCCGTGCCACCCGCTCTTTCGTATTAATCTCGTCGATCAGATGGGAATATAACTGATGTTGTACTGTCATAAGATTTTGATAATGCCGGGAAATTTAGAACAATAATTCTTCTTTAAACACATCTTCTTTATAGAAGAGAATGAACCTGCTGGACCAATTCTTCCGCCATGTGTTCATTGGGCCCTTCAGCATAAATCCGCATGATGGGTTCCGTGTTAGATCCGCGGAGATGGATCCACCGGTCATTCCAAGTGAATTTTATACCATCTATTGTATTCATATCCGCATCAGCAAAAACCGATTTTGCTTTTGACAGCACCGCCTCTTTATCAATACCATCCAAATCAATTTTATCTTTCACTATAAAAAACTGGGGCAAATCAGCATGAATTTCACTTATGGGCTTCTCATTTTGGGCCATTCGGTTTAAAACCATGGCTGCCCCCACTAGAGAATCGCGACCCAAATGGGCTTCTTTTAGGATAACGCCCCCATTCCCTTCACCGCCTAACTCGGCACCAATTTCCAGCATTTTCTGGACCACATTGATTTCACCTACAGCCGAACGAATCACATTACATCCATATTGCTCGGCCATTTTTTCTAAAGCCAAAGAAGTTGATAGATTGGTGACAAATGTTTCTTCGGTCTCTTTATTTTTAATATAGCCTTCTGCTGCCAAAACAAGGGTATATTCCTCACCCAAGGGTTCGCCCTTTTCATTCACCACTGCTAAACGATCTGCATCAGGATCCACAGCAAAGCCTACATCAGCGCTACTATCCACTACTGCATTTCTTAAGTCTAATAAATTTTCCGGAAGCGGTTCCGTTCCGCGATTGAATTCACCATTCCCCTCACAATAGATTTGGATGACTTCACAACCTAAATGTTCTAAGACCAATGGCAACGCTTCTGAGCCGGCCCCATTTACTGCATCGATGACTACCTTAAATTTTCGATTCCGAATACGATTTAAGTTAATGCAGGAAAGCTCAACCGTATCAATGGAATGTTTTAAAATTGAATTCTGGTCCGGGAATCGCATACCACTCTGTACCGTATTTTCAATTGGGGAATCGGTATCTACCAGTTTGAATAATGTTTCACAATCTTCTGGATAGAAAAAAGTGCCGTCGGCACGGACAAATTTGAGTCCATTCCATTCGATTGGATTATGGCTGGCCGTGATAATCATACCGCCGGCTGCCTCAGATCTCTCCACCATAAATTGGACAGTAGGTGTGGGAACTATACCGCATACAATTACATCCCTCCCGAGACGAATTAATTCTTCTGTTAATGCTTCTAATAGTTCATCCCCGGACGGGCGGCTATCTCTTCCGATAAATATTAAACCGGGCTCCACATGGGTATGATAGGCGCGGGCGTAAGTTTGGATGGTATCCCGATCCAAATGTGTGGAAACGATACCTCGAACGCCGGATATGCTGCGAATAATCATTGGAGTGCCTTTAGGACAATAAAAAAGGTTCGGTAAAATACCGAACCTTTTTCATGTCTTCATAAATAACGAAAAAATTATTTCTCATACCTTGCAAAACGTAATCGCCTGCGTACTGCTTTTTTCTTTGCGTCCCGCTGTGCATCGCTCGGTTTGATATAGAATGATTTTCGTTTGACTTCACGTAAGACACCGGCACGTTCCCACTTCTTTTTAAAGCGGCGCAGTGCCCGTTCGAGTTGTTCGCCGTTTCTTACGGTAACTTCAACCATGATCTATCTCACCTCCTCTCGATCAGCCTAAATACGTTCTTAAGGATTTACTCCGTGAACGGTGACGCAGACGGCGAATAGCCTTTTCTTTAATCTGACGTACACGTTCCCGAGTTAAATTGAATTCTTCACCAATTTCGTTTAATGTGAGGGCATAGTCACGATCGATACCAAAATACATTTTGATTACTTGTCGTTCCCGCTCTTTCAATGTTTCTAAAGATTGACGAATCTCATCCTTCAGCGATTCAGCCATAAGCGGTTCATCAGGATCAATTTGGCCGTCATCTTCAATCACATCGATAAGGGAATTTTTGTCCCCATCACGAAATGGTGCATTCAGTGAATGGTGCCGGCGGGAAATCCGCATGGCGTCAATCACTTCATCACTGGTCATTTCCAGGTTGCGTCCGATTTCTTCTTCGTTGGGTGAACGTTCAACCTCAGCCTCAAGCTTTTCAGCTGTTTTGGTAATTTTGGAGATGGTTCCAACCCTATTTAATGGGAGACGTACAATTCTGGAATGTTCGGCCAGTGCCTGCAAAATGGATTGTCTAATCCACCACACAGCATAGGAGATAAATTTAAATCCACGGGTTTCATCAAATCGGCCGCCGGCTTTCATCAAGCCCATATTGCCTTCATTGATAAGGTCAGTAAGCGGCAATCCTTGCCCTTGATAATCTTTGGCAACGGATACCACAAACCGAAGGTTCGCTTCTACCAATTCTTTCATGGCAAGGCGATCACCTTTTTTAATGGCCTGAGCCAGTTCTACTTCTCGATCAGGATGCAGCGGTTCAAATTTGCCGATCTCCTCTAAGTATTGACTCAGACTACGGTTGGATTCGTTTATTGCTCTACCTGCTTTGGCCATATGTTTAAACCTCGATTTTTGTTGAGGAAAAAGTTGGGTAATTTACACTTAAATATGCATGCTACCCAAGGAGTAGGTATAAATGAGAGGCTAGCTTAAAAGTTTCGCAAACTCTTCGATGGATAGAGTTTCTGGTCGTCGAGTAAAATCAATTTTTTCTTTTATTTCATCATGAATATCAAAACCGCTTAAGGAGTTTCTTAACATTTTTCTCCTTTTTGAAAATGCGGTTTTAACCATTTTATTGAATTTCACAAACTGATCGTCGGCAACAATTGGATTCTCTTTTTTAGTAAATCGAAGAATGGCCGAATCTACTTTCGGCTTGGGGTAGAATACATCCGGGGGGATTTTAAAACACATTTCAACATTTAGGTATACACCTACCACAACAGAAATCCGACTATAGGCCTTTGTCCCCACGTCTGCCGTGAGCCGCTCACCCACTTCTTTTTGCATCATGATAAAGGCATCGTGCCAGAAATCCAATTGTTCAATGAGCCAAAAAATGATAGGTGATGTAATATTGTACGGAATATTCCCCACCACGCGGACGGGATTTGAAATTGGGATTTCTTCAATACCTTGAAGAAGCACATCACCGTGGATTATGTGAAGGCCTTTCAGATCAGAGCGAATGGAGAGGTGTTTAATGAGAAGAGGGTCAATCTCAATAGCGGCCATTTCTTTCACATTGGGGAATATCTTTTCAGTAAGAGAGCCATCTCCAGGCCCGATTTCCAAAATTGAATCATCCTTTTGCGGTTCCACTGTACGGACAATCCGATCCAAAAGGTTGGTGTCCGTGAGGAAGTTTTGTCCCCACTTTTTTCGAAATGGATGATCTGTTTTATTCAATTTATATCCAAGCCCATACACAAAAGGTTAGGTCAGTCGAAAAAGCTCAACTGCATTTTCGGTGGTATGCTTTGCGATTTCTTCAAACGGTATATTGTGAATTTCAGCCAGTTTTTCAGCCACAAATCGCGTCCGCCCCGGTTCGTTGGGCTTCCCCCTATGGGGTACGGGACTCAAATAAGGTGAGTCCGTTTCTACCAAAACACGATTCAACGGAATCTCTACGGCCACTTCCGGCAGCTGGCTATTCTTAAATGTCAGGTTTCCGGAAAAAGAAATATAGTATCCCATATTCAGAAAAGCCTTCGCCGTATCTAGATTACTTGAGAAACAATGTGCCACACCAATCACTTCCGGATAATCTGCCAACACTTCAATCACATCTGCATCTGCATCACGGTTATGAAATATTACAGGTCGATTTAAATCTTGTGCAATTCTCATCTGAGCACGGAAGACTTTTTTCTGCACATCCGGATCAGAGATATTTCGAAAATAATCCAAGCCCATCTCCCCCACAGCAATCATACTTTCATATTCCATGAGTTCATAAATGGCATCAGTCCAACCATCGGATACATCCTTGGCATCATGGGGATGGACACCGGCGGAGGCAAATATGCTGTCATTGTTCTCAGAAATTGAAAGGCACGCTTTTGAATCGGTAATATTCGTGCCCACACAAATGAAGCGATTCACATCAAATTCCTTGGCGCGAGACAGGACTCCATCCAGGTCATTTATTAAATCTTTGTAATATAGATGGCAGTGGGTATCGATGAGCATTTTAAATCATTTTCGGGCTTAAATTGTATCATGAAGATAATGCGGAATTTGGTGTGTATTACAGTCCTCTTTTAATGAGAAAGATAAATGATTAAGTACCCTATTGCAGAAATATTTATGTGGATCTGGGCCGCCATGGCGGCCCTTTCATTCGTTGAAGGCTATGCGGAAGGGCGAAACCCTTGGCATCATCGAAAGCTGGGATGGCAAATCAAACTCCCAGGAGGTTATCTCTATCCCGCTTATCATTTTTATTTATTTGTTATTATGCTGCCCCTGCTCATCACACTCCCGCTAATTATATTTGGGTGGGATTGGACATTGTTTGGCATTCTCCTCAGTGCCTACGCCACCGGATTGGTCATTGAGGACTTTTTCTATTTTATTGTAAACCCCGCTGTGCAGTTCAAGGAATTTTTTACGGATTTCACGGACTACTACCCTTGGGTCAAAATTGGTGGCAAAAAGATTATGCCTTTGGGTTATCCCATCGGTTTTATCATCGCAATTGGATCATGGTATTTTTTGTGGAGGTAGAAAAATGAAAATTATGAGCAACAATCATTTTCAAAGGAGTAGCCATGGCTATTCTCTACTCAGTTTATTGGTCATAATGCTTTCGTCAAATTTGGTTGGGCAACATTGTGCAAATGACATCCCGGAGATTTATATCAGTGATAAAGCCCGGTCGGTCTATCAAACCAAATTGGCTGAAGCGAAGGCGAATTTCAAAAAGGATCCCAGTACCGATAATCTCATTTGGTTAGGACGGCGTGAAGCTTATTTAGGGAACTATGAAGATGCTATTGCGATCTATTCGAAAGGCATCATTAAATATCCCAAAGATGCCCGCTTCTACCGCCATCGGGGCCATCGATATATTTCATCGCGGTGTTTTGATCTAGCCATTAAAGATTTTAAAAAAGCGGTAGGGCTCACTCGTTACGAACCAAATGAAGTTGAACCAGACGGATTGCCCAATGCCTTGGGCATCCCTACTTCCACTCTTCAGGGCAATATTTATTATCATCTTGGGCTCACTTACTACATCCAAGGCAAATACCACAAAGCACGCTATGCCTATGAAAAATGCATGAAGCTGGCAGAAAATCCCGATAGCTATGTGGCTGCAGCAAATTGGCTTTATGTCATTTATCGTCACTTAGGCCAAGACAGAAGGGCAGGGAAACTGTTGGATACAATTAAGGATGATATGAATTTGATTGAAAATCATTCATACCATACCATCCTCAAAATTCATCAGGGTAAGGTAGATCCGGTTGAACTTGAAAAAGAAATCATGACCGGCCAATCTTTGAACAACACCACTTTGGCGTTTGGATTGGGTAATTATTATTCCATCAATGGAGATGGGGAAAAAGCGCAGGTATTGTTCAAAAAGATTACGGATGGCAATCAATGGGCAGCCTTTGGATATATCGTCGCTGAAGCGCGGTTAAAATGAAACAATTTATTTTAGTTTATATTCTTTGTATGGTGGAGTGCGTCTCTACCCAAGCACAAGAGAAATCTTCATTTGATATTTGGGTCAAAGGTGGAATGGTTCTAGATGGATCCGGTGCTCCTGCTACTCGTGCAGACATATTTATAAATGGTAATCATATTTCATTTATAGGTCATTTGAAAAGGCCGTTTTCTGCAAAAGATACCCTCCATGCATCAGGAAAGATTGTTTCACCTGGTTTTATTGATTCTCATGCTCACGGCCTCCCATTTGAAACACCCAACTTCAAAAACTTTACGTCTATGGGTGTAACAACAATTGCCTTGGGCCAGGATGGTTCCAGCCCCAATACATCTGATGTGAGGAAATTAATTGAGAATATGGATACACTTCAATTGGGTCCGAATATTGCCCTATTTATTGGGCATGGGACTATCCGAAAATTATCGGGAATTGGGTTTAAACGCGATCCCTCGGAGGATGAAATTCAAAAAATGAGTAATCTTCTTGCTGAAGGCATGTCTGCAGGCGCCTTCGGAATGACGACAGGTTTGGAGTACACCCCGGGTCGATACGCAAATCAAAATGAATTGGATGCACTAGCCAAAGTAGTCGGGCAGTATGATGGACTTATCATGAGTCATATGCGGACGGAAAATAATGCAACAATGGATTCAGATTTGGCAGAACTGTTCAGTCAAGGAAAATATGCCAATATCCAAGTCTCCCATATGAAAGTGGTTTATGGGAAGGGAAAGGAACGGGCAAAAGAAATACTGACACTTTTAAACCAACAGCGGGATGAATCCTCTTTTAGTGTTTCTGCTGACGTTTATCCTTATCTGGCCAGTTATACAACAATTGGAATCCTGTTTCCTGAATATGCTTTGGCACCTAACGATTATGAGATTGTTAGACAAAATAGGCGCAATGATCTACTGGATTATGTCAGAGATAAAGTCAATCGGCGCAATGGCCCAGAAGCCACTCTATTTGGTACTAAGCCTTACAAAGGTAAATCTTTAAAACAAGTTGCAGTTGAAAAGGGCATACCATTTGAAAAAGTATTGGTGGACCATATCGGACCAACCGGCGCCAGTGCCGCCTATTTCACCATGGATCGAGACTTGCAATATCGTTTTATACAAGACCCTTATGTGATGATTTCTTCTGACGGCTCCCCAACCATGCATCATCCAAGAGGATATGGTTCATTTGCTAAGGTTATTGAAGAGTTTGTTGTACGGGATTCACTTATTACGCTCACAGAAGCAATTCGAAAAATGACTTCATTGCCAGCAAATATGATAGGAATACGGGAAAGAGGAAGACTGCGAAAGGGATATAAGGCGGACATTCTCATTTTTAATCCGAATAGTGTAAGAGCAAATGCTACTTTTACAGAACCCCACAAATTGGCCAACGGTTTTGATTACGTTATTATTAATGGGAAAATAGATAGAGGTCATGGCAAGGTATTAAAAAAATGATTAAGGAAGCCTGCGTTGAAACCTTCCCGGAAGCCATCGCGGCTCAACGCCAAGGTGCGGACAGAATTGAACTCTGTTCCCAATTGGGTTTAGGTGGCCTTACCCCTTCCTCCAAATTGATTCAAGAAACATTATCTTCTCTTTCTATTCCGGCAAAGGTAATGATTCGTCCACAAGGCGGCAGCTTTGTTCATTCTGAAGAAGGCCTGAAAACCATGAAAAAAGAAATTGATCAATGCAAATACTTGGGTGTAACTGAGGTGGTTTTAGGCGTTTTGGATGAAAAAAATGAAATTGACTTGGAGGCC
Source organism: Fidelibacterota bacterium UBA6630 (assembly GCA_002455835.1). Classification (GTDB taxonomy): domain Bacteria; phylum Fidelibacterota; class Marinisomatia; order Marinisomatales; family TCS55; genus TCS55. The sequence goes on from DKLW01000073.1 coordinate 48,796, forward strand.
ACCGCGCGCCTTGCCAAAAGGGCTTCACCCATGAAAGTCACATTTCATAAAGCCATTGATGAAACACCGAATATTTTGGCTGCACTGGAACGATTGAAATCAATACCTGAAGTTACCAGTATTTTAACTTCTGGTGGTGAAGCTACTGCTTTGGAGGGGAAAAATAGATTGAAAGAGATGATTCAGTTATCGGGAGATAAATTGACCATTATTCCCGCAGGTCGGATTACAGATCACAATATAGATGAAGTTCATGCATCCATCGGCGCATCTGAATATCATGGCCGACGGATTGTGGGTGAATTGAACTAATAGATTCGCATTCCGCTGGCCACCTTGTCGCCGTCAATGGTAATCAACGTCAAGTCTCTCCCCTTTTTCGCCGCTAATAACATACCGTGGGATTCAATGCCAAAAATAGTCGCGGGCTTGAGATTGGCCACCACCACAATCATTTTATCTACCAAATCCTCCGGGGAATAATGCTGGGCAATCCCGGAAATGATCTGCCTTTTTTCGTCCCCCACTTCGATCTGAAGTTTTAACAACTTATCCGCACCGTCTACTTTTTCTACTTCCAATACTTTGGCCGTTTTGAGTTCAACACTCTTGAACTCATCAAACGTTATCACATTATCTGGTTCCCCTTTTTGTTGATCAGCCTTGGATTCTTTCTCTAGTTTCTTCACATCAATTCTAGGGAAAAGTGCACCATGGGTCTTTAATTCGGCGCCGGCAGTGAGCCCGCCCCATTCCAGGCTAGAGTCGGATGCACTCAATATTTCTAATACAGTTTGGGTGCGGTGGGGCATAACCGGTGCAAGCAATAGGGCACTCACCCGCAAGGCTTCTGCTGCCGTGAATAAAACCTTGCCTCCGACTTCAGGATCCGTCTTTGCTAATTTCCACGGTGCCATGGTTTCCATATATTTATTTACACTGCGAATGAATTGCAATGTGGTTTCGATGGCCTCATTCACCCGCATAGATTCAATTTGACGCCACACATTCTCAATTACTCGGGTTCCATTTTCTTTTAAGGAATTGCCTTCCGGAGAATCGTCCTCATTAGCAGGAATTTTTCCATCATAAAATTTTTGTAATAAGTTTGAAACGCGACTCAATAGGTTCCCAAAATCATTGGCAAGATCACTGTTATATCGTTTGATGAAGGAATCCATAGTGAAGCTTGCATCTTGGCCCAATACCATTTCCCGCATGAGGTAGTAGCGAAGTGGATCTACGCCATATTCTTCTAACAACTCTAAAGGGTCAACTACATTTCCCAATGATTTACTCATTTTGGATTCACCGCTGATCCACCATCCGTGAGCGAAAATGCCTTGGGGCAATGGTAGCTTTGCAGACATAAGCATCGTGGGCCAATAAACGGAGTGGGTGGTGAGTATATCCTTCCCGATCAGATGATAATTGGCGGGCCAGTATTTATTAAAATTCGCGTCATCCACATTGTAACCGGGGGCGGTGATATAATTGATAAGGGCATCAAACCAAACATAGGTGACATAATCTGAATCAAAAGGCAGTTCAATTCCCCAATTCAAGCGCGTTTTCGGGCGGGAAATACAAAGTCCACCTAAGGGCTGTTTCAAAAATCCCAATACCTCATTTTTCCGATGATCCGGCTGGATGAACTTTGGATTTTCATTGATGTGGTCAATGAGCGCCTGTTGATATGTGGACATTTTGAAGAAGTAGTTTTTCTCCTTCAGTTTTTTAATATCCCGAAATTCACCTGCTTCTGCTTCCTTTTCCGTAATGAACCGTTCTTCAGAAACGGAATAAAGTCCTTCATATTCATCTTCATAAATATCACCATTATCATAAACTTGCTGGAGAATATCCTGAACCACTTTCACATGGCGCGGTTCTGTTGTTCTGATAAAATCATCATTCTGGATATGGAGTTTATCCCATAACTCCAAAAATCTTGGTGCCATTTCATCGCAGTGATCTTTGGGAGCGATATTTCGTTTTTCCGCCGCCTGTTGAACCTTTTGCCCGTGCTCATCTAATCCAGTGAGAAAAAATGTATCTTTGCCTGTATTCCGGTGAAAACGGGTGAGCACATCGGCCAAAATTGTGGTATAGGCATGGCCGATATGAGGTTTGTCATTCACATAATAAATGGGGGTGGTGAGATAAAAAGTATTCATAGGTCAGTTCTGGGTATTTTTCCTTTTAACAGTTCTTGAACAGAGATGAGCAGGTTGGTCAAAGTTAAGGGTGTATATAGGTTGCGGACTAATGATACGACTGTGTCTTCTAATGTTTTATTAATTTCTGCAAGATTCGCTTTGGGATAGGTTGCATTGAACTTTTCCAGAGATGGCGCCATACCATTTACGAATCCATTCGATAGTGTTCCTGACCTCATTTCGTATGCATGGTGGAACCAAAGTTGAAGGAGATAAAGTCTAAATTTGAATTCATCCGGTTTACGCGCCGCCAGCATTGCATTATTATTAATGAAATCTCTCCACCCTTTTCCATCCACCTTTGTCATAAGTTTGGTTAATGCTTCTGCTTCTGCCAGTATATCACCGGTAGATCGCTCCGATAATTCTTTAGCCAAATGGACATCACCTTTTGCCATCATAGCCAATTCAGTTGCCGCTTCGTTCCCCACGCCGCCCTGCTCCAATATCTGGCGAGTTTGATCCAAATTCAATGCAGGGAAATTCATGGGCTGACACCGGCTGATAATGGTGGGCAATAGGGCCGACCTTTTATCCGAAACCAAAATGAGTGTCGTATTTTCTGGTGGTTCTTCTAAAATTTTTAATAGGGCGTTGGCGGACTCTCCCATACCCTCTGAAAGCAGGTGGGCATCAAAAATTAAAACCATCTTACGTCCACCTGATTGAGACTTTAAGTAAATAGTTTTTCGTAAATCCCGTATTGCATTGATAGTAATTCGCCTCGCATTGGGAACGTTGATTTTCAGAAAAGGTTCTTTCCCCTTTTGTTGAATTGCATCGGTTAGATAAGCCAAATCCTCTTTTTTAAGGGCATCCAATGGGTTGGAACTTTGGGTCGATTTTTCACTTCCGGGCAAGGGGACAATCAATTTGAGATTCGGATGTTGGAGCCCTGCGAATTTTGCGCATGATGGACACTGATTACAAGAAACGTCTCCTGCGTTTTCGCAATTAAGCAATTTGGCAAATTCAATGGCACCCCATTCTTTGCCACATCCGCGAGGGCCGGTAAACAGATAGGCTGTACCAATCCGGTTGTTCGATTTGGCTCGTTTGAGACGATCCCATACTGAAGGTTGAATGTCGTTGAATGTCATCTTTTTCTCAGCCACTTTTCCGGGTCCAGCTTGATCCCTTGACCATATATTTCAAAATGGAGTTGTGAACCATTGATCGACCCTGAATCGCCCATGTATGCAATAACATCCCCGCTACGCACTTGATTATCTTGATTCGTCTGTACATTCGTTACATGACTATATACTGTATAATATCCACTGCCATGATCAATAATGATGGTGGTTCCAAAACCCCGAATAAACGTAATGGTGGTAACCACACCACCCAATACAGCTCGAACTTCTGATCCGGGCTTGCCTTTAATATCAATCCCCGGGTTTTCTGTAGTGGTTTTGAGTTTTGGATTCCATTGGCGTCCAAATTTTGTAATGACTCTTCCTTCGGCGGGCCAATTCAATTGTCCTTTTAATTTGGAGAATGATTTAGATTGAAGTGCTTGTTGCTGTTGACGAATCCGTGCTTCCCGTTCAGATCGGGCAATATCATCCTGAATATTTTTAATAATGGTTTCTAACTGTTTTACACCCGCTTGTTTTTCCGTCAAATATACTTTCAATTCTTTTTGGCTTTGGCGGATTTTGGCCAGTTCCCGCTGTTCTTTTCTTTTCTTGTTTCTCAACGAATAAAGGGTTTGTTCACGATCTTTTTTTAGTTTTCGTTTTCTTCTCAGTGCCGTTTCTAGAGCCAATTTTTGTTTTCCAATTTCAATCAATAATGAGCGAATTGTATCATGGGTTTGCTGATCAATGTCAGAAATGATCTTTAAATATTTTGTGCGATAAACCGCCTGCCGCCAAGAGGTAGAACTCAATATTTTTTCTAAATTAGACAATTGCCCTTTTTTATACATTTTGGTCAAACGGCGGCTATACCTTACTCGAAGTGTGTCTAACTCAATTTCACTTTGTTCGATTCGCTTTTCCGTCCTTGAAACATCCGCAACCAAGAGTCGTTCTTCTTTATCAATTTCATTGAGCAGCCTTTGAAGTAGAGAAATTTCCTCCGACAGATTACTTACCCGCCGAGCAGAAGTTTTTTCTTTTCTACCTTCTGATTGGATTCTTTTCTTTGTGGCTTCAATTTCATTCCGCAAAGATTGGATGGCACTATTTTGTGCTTTTAATTCCTTTTCAAAATCTTTTTGGGTGTTCTGCCCCCAAACCCACCCTGAAAAAATGGATAGCGAAATGATGATAAATCGGCGAAACATTATCCTTAAAAGTACCTCTTCATTTAAAGACCGGTCAATTTCATTGTCAAATTGTCTTTACTTGAACCATTTGCCTTCCTATATCTATTATCTCGCTTCCAAATCAAGGAGTCTAATTTGAAAAGCGCAAAATGGGA
>DKLW01000010.1:0-4275 GCA_002455835.1 Fidelibacterota bacterium UBA6630
GAACTCCAACTTCAACTTTTTGATAATTCATTAAAGCCGATTAATAAGAATCCACATAGTTTTGAATTAACAAAAATTGAAAACAATTATATATCTTTTAAAGGGGTTACTTCAGGCGCACATAAAACTTTGAGTTACGAGCGACCTGAAAAAAATGTTTTCTATATTCGTTTTCATCCACACGATGCTGATGAAGTTGAAATTCGATTGACACCTCAGTAACGCCGGTTTTTTGTTTCTATACATTTAGGATTAGTAGCACGCACATTGTTGAGTAATTTTTTGTAATTTTCTATATGAAACGCCAAATTTATTTTCCCATTTCAGTATTTATTTTACTACTTAACACACAATTTATATATGCACAAGCACCAAATCCTGGTCAATATTCTCAAGCAGTTTATAATATCATTGAAGAAAGAGGATATTTGGTCCCAATGCGAGATGGAATATTGCTCTCAGTTGATGTTTATAGACCAGAAAGTCAGGATAAATTCCCAGGTATCCTTACTATTACACCTTATGATAATGTAGGACCAAGAGAAAGAGCCAGATGGTTTGCGAGAAGAGGTTATGCTGTAGTGTTGGCTGATTCTCGTGGGAGATTTGATTCTGAAGGTGATTGGGAACCATTTGATTATAGACACAAAACAGATGGTTATGATTTAGTTGAATGGGTAGCTAAACAAGCATGGAGCACAAATAGCGTTGGAATGATCGGTGGATCTTATTTAGGTTGGACACAATGGTGGACGGCAAGTCAAGCCCCACCATCACTTAAGGTAATTGCTCCAGCAGTTGCACCGCCTGATCCTTTTGAGAATATCCCTTATCAGAATGGTATTATGCTTGGACCGTTTGTTGATTGGGCATCATGGATGTCAGGTCGAACTGCACAAGTTATAGATGAGGGCCCTTATGGTGGCTTTACAAATTCTCGATGGGAAGATTTACTTCATACACCTTATTTAAATATCAATGAAAACCGTGGCCTTAAAAATGGAGACTTTTGGAAGTCATGGGTAAGAGCTAATCTCTCAACTAATTCATACTGGGATGGTATGGAATACCAATCGCCAGAAAATTGGAATAATATAACTGTACCTTCATTAAATATGACCGGTTGGTTTGATGCTGATTTTCCAGGTTCTCCAATCAACTATCTTGGTATGAAAAAGCATGGATCTACATCTAAAGCACGTCGGCCGAGCTTAATTATTGGACCATGGTCTCATGGTCTTAATTACCGTGTTGTCGCAGGCGTTGATTATGGTCCAGAAGCAAAAATAGATCTGGATGGTTATATCACTCGTTGGTTTGACTATTATTTAAAAGGAATTGAAAATGGTGTTCCAGAAGATCCTAGAGTATATGTATTTATAATGGGTCCAAATAGATGGTTTGCTGAAAAAGATTGGCCTTTACCTCAAACCAAATGGACTGATATTTATCTACAAAGCAACGGAAATGCAAATTCAAGTCGAGGCGATGGTACACTGAAATGGGGTCTTCCCAAAACAACTCAAAATGATACTTATACTTACGATCCAAATAATCCTACCCCAGATCCATATGGAGATCATGGTCATATCCCAGGAGCAGTTGATGCTAGTGGGCCTGCATTAAGAAATGATGTTTTAGTTTATCAAACTGACGCACTAAATAAACCTATCGAAGTAACGGGTCCAATTGAAGCCATTCTTTATGCTTCTACATCAGCTGAAGATACAGACTGGATGGTAAGGTTGGTGGACGTTGGCCCCGATGGAAGTCAGATGCTTTTAGGTGAAGGTGTAATGAGAGCTCGTAATCGAGATCCAAAAAATAAAGGGAAATTTAATGCAGCGGAATTAAGCATGATTAAACCAAGCCAAATATATCGCTATCAAATTAATTTTTGGCGTGTAACTGGTAATGTATTTGGTATAGGCCACCGTATTCGAATTGAAATATCCAGTAGTTATTATCCATTTTATTTACGTAACCTTAATTCAGGATTAGATAATTCTGGATTGGCCACTGACAGAGATATGGTAGTTGCTAAACAGAAAATTTATCATGGGTCCGATTATCCATCAAAAATTATTTTACCAATAATACCTAGACGATAGCAAGTTGAAACCATTATTCAATATCAAGTGTTAATTATGAAGAAAATACTTTCAATTTCAATATTACTTTTCCTTTTTGCTTGTGAAGATGATAAAGCTGATGAACCTGATGAGCCTGTTATTTTTGATGGCACCTATAAATTATCAGAAGCCTCTATGGGTTGTGATGGTGCCACTGATATTCAATATGTAACAATTGATGGTCTAAAGGTATGTAGATGGGATTATGATGGAGATGCCTGTGACGATGGAGATGATTGTTACTATAAAGACAGTTTCATTGCAACAAAACATGGAGATGCATTAAAGATTGATTTTGGAGACAATGAAGGAAGTCTTGTGGCTACAAGGCATGGGACCAATGGTTTAAAAGTAGACTTCGGTGGTGATGGTTATGAAATTTGGGATTATGAGTCTTCTGAGGTAAAAACTTATTCTCCAATTTGTAGTAATGATTAACAATTATTTGATTTCAAAAGGTTATGGCGCAATTTCTTGGGCTTGGATAATAATTGTATTTATTCCATTGGTAACAATTGGTGTTTCCAAGATTAGAAAACCAACCATATAGTGGAGTAAAATATAAATATAGGAAAAATTATTTCGCGCCATGCCAAATATAGGCCCAATCACACAGCATTAGTATTTGGTGAAAAAAAATTCAGTTATGTAGCATTCAATGATCAAGTGAATGCCCTTGCTAATGGATTACTTGAATCTGGCATAACCAAGGGAGACAAAATTGCTACTGTACTACAAAACTCTATTGAACTCCTCATTCTTTATTGGGCTGCTCCAAAAATTGGAGCAGTCATTGTTCCTTTGAGCCCTTTATTACAACCAACAGGTATTTCAAAGCTTATCACACAAGTTGATGCAAGAATGATTATTACCAGTTCAAATTATTTTTCTATTGTAGAACAAGCATTGAAAAATATTAGTGGAGTTTCTAAAAACTGTGTAATAATTACTGATAATATAACCGCAAAAAAGGGTCGTAGATATAAAGACTTGGTTTCTCGATCTAATGATGAGCCGCCCGAGATTAATGTTACAGGAGAAGATATTTATAATATCATTTTTTCTAGTGGCACTACGGGAGAACCAAAAGGAATTATACATACTCATTATATAAGGTCAATGTATTGTGCTTTATTTTCTCAGGCTTTCAGATATAAACCGGAAAGTATAACATTACACACAGGGTCAATAATTTTTAATGGTGCATTTCTTACCTTGATGCCAAGTTTCTTTAATGGTGGAACTTTTATTTTACATGAAACATTTTCAGTAGATAAAATGATTGAAACAATTCAGAAAGAAAAGGTCACACATATTGCAATGGTGCCATCTCAAATCACAGAATTACTAAATCATCCTAATTTAAAAACGAGTCACCTTGAATCAATTGAAATGTTATTGTCTGTTGGTGCGCCACTCCATTTGAACCAAAAAAAACAGTTGTTAGAACTCATTCCCAATAGTTTCTATGAACTTTATGGAATAACCGAGGGTTTTATGACTATACTTGATAAAACCGATGCCAAACGAAAAATGGGATCGGTAGGCTGTTGTACACCATTTTATAATATACGAATTTGTAATGATAAAGGAGATGATCTAAATCAAGGTGAAGTCGGTGAGATTGTGGGCAAAGGCCCATTAACAATGCCAGGATATTATAAACGACCAAATCAAACAAAAAAAATATTACGTGATGGTTGGCTATTTACTGGAGATTTAGGCTATTTAGATGAAGATGGTTTTTTATTTTTAGTTGGCCGTAAAAAAGATATGATTATAACAGGTGGTGTAAATGTATATCCTCAGGATATTGAAGAAGTAATAATGAAACATCAATCTGTCGCTGAAGCAGCAGTCTTCGGTGTTTTTGATGAAAAATGGGGCGAGACACCCGTGGCTGCTTTAATTCTTAAATCAGGAGAAAAAAATACTGAAATTGAAATGGAAGATTGGATTAACTCTAATGTTTATGCAAAATACCAACGTGTATCAAAGGTAATAATAAAAAAAGATTTCCCCCGGAATGTAGCTGGAAAAATATTAAAGCGTGTTATGCAAGAAAAATTGAATAAAGGGGCAATTTTGACCAATTAACCGCTTCATGGTATAAAATACCAAACCCCATCTCTCGATGGGGTTT
>DKLW01000070.1:0-50821 GCA_002455835.1 Fidelibacterota bacterium UBA6630
GGGTGAGTGATGGGACTTGAACCCACGGCCTCCTGGGCCACAACCAGGTGCTCTAACCAGCTGAGCTACACCCACCATTCACATTCAATAGAATCACTTCAATTGAAGCCGCGGAAATTAGGTGTTTTCTTGTCAACTAATGAAAAGATTTTTACTGGAACTCATAGCATAATTTTCGATTCAAGATGATAGATTTTCGATGGAATGAATGTAATTTTTCCTATGCGCCTCCTGACTAGATACATCCTCAAGCAGCTATTCATGCCCTTTATTTTTTCGCTGCTCATTATTGTATTCGTCCTTTTTACCCAATTTCTCCTTCGGGCTATCGACCGATTCATCGGTAAAGGACTGGACTTAGGTACTATTTTTGAGTATCTATTTCTTAACCTTGGCTGGATCGCCGCACTCGCGGTACCTATGGCAGTGCTCGTTGCTGCACTTATGGCCTTTGGTCAATTTTCAGAAGATAATGAAATCACTGCCATGCGGGCATCTGGAATTAGTTTTACCACTATTGTACGGCCAGCAATTCTTTTAGGATTAGGTATTGCCCTCACCCTTATCCTATTCAATGCATTCATCATGCCTGAAATGAATTTTAAAGCGAGGATGCTCTCCGGGGATATTTACCGCAAACGGCCGGATATGAATATTGAACCGGGATATTTCATGGATGACCTTCCGGACTACAGTATCATCATCCGGGATAAAGAAGGGGACACCTTAAAAGATGTGCGGATTTTCAGCAAAGGCGGATTGCAAACCCAAACCAGCATTCACTCCAAAACGGGGAACCTTTCAACGATTGATGATGCCATCATCCTCGATTTGTATAATGGAGAAATCCATGAATTGGATCTCAAAGATTATGGCAATTACAGACGGATTGAATTTGAAAAACACAAGATCACCATCCCTGCCGATGACCTCTTTTTAAAACGCCGGGATACCACCAGCCGATCCGACCGAGAAATGACCATTCCAATGATATTGGATAAACTGGCGGATTTAAAAGAACGGGCCAATATTGTTAATGGACGGATTGGCCGTGCATTCATTCGATCCGAATTGGATAGTATTGTGCCCCCTACCTTTGAGGATGCTGCAGTTATTCTGACCAAATTCAAAACAGACTTTGCAGCTGATACAGTGAACAATACCACTGATGCCATTTACCGTAAAGAAGGTGATCTGGATATTGTCATCCGTCAACTCCGAAATGAATATAATCTCTTGGAGAGTTATGCCCGATCCGATAATAAATATATGGTGGAACTTCATAAAAAATTCTCCCTTCCTGTGGCATGCATCCTTTTTATTATGACTGGTGCATCTTTGGGCGTTCTGTTTCGGAAAGGTGGATTTACCATTGCCACCAGCCTATCATTCGGATTCTTTTTGGTCTATTATGTATTCATGATCGGCGGTGAGGATCTAGCGGACCGCACCATTCTATCCCCTGCTGTGGGGATTTGGACTCCTAATCTTGTTCTATTTATTATCGCCGCCTATCTCATGATTCATACCGTCCGTGAACAGCCCCCACTTCAGTTCCAGTTCAATTTTTTGAAATGGTTTAAAAAGAAAAAAGATCAACCTGAACACCCTGATTCGGCATAAGTAAAACGGAGAGGCCATCCAAAATACACGCCAGACCATGGCCAATATGGGGAGTGCAGCCATTCCGTTGGTCTTAGAATAAGTAAACAGCCCCCAAAAGGAATGTGAAGATACGGCCGTTCGCGCCATAGGGAAATTATGCGCCCGGAGGATGTATCGGTAGACATGGGTGAAACCATGTTCAATGCATTGGTGGGGAAACTCTCTCACAGCAAGGATGTGATTCGGTCAAAAGCTATCCGGAATTTGGGAAAATTGATTCGTTACAGTTTTGCCAGTGATATACAGAAAAATGAAATTATGTCTAAAGTGAAAAAGGTTATGGGTCTGGATGAAGACCGGCAATTGGATTCGTCTTTCCTCGTCCGCCGGGAAGCCCCGGAGATTTTGGACGCAGCTTAACCCCGTCTGTGGACTTTGCAGGTCTGGGACGGTTCCGTCCCTCTAATATATATTTCTGTTTCAATGGGACAAAGATTCGTCGGTCTATCCTTTGTTGTAGCACAAATCTCAACATCAATCACACCATCCGGCCGTTCAAAATTGACCCGTTTTAACCCCAAGGTATCGTGAGCAGCAGCCATGAATTCCGCCCAAGCAGGTAGGGCGGCACGAGAGCCATCCTGGCTCTCACCCAAACTGACACGGGGGTCATCCACACCCATCCACACGCCGGCTGCCAATTGTTTTGAGAAGCCCACAAACCAAGCATCCGTCCAGTTTTGGGTCGTCCCTGTTTTACCTCCGGCAGGATGATAAAAATTATGACGCCAACGGGAACTGCCGCCCGTCCCCGCATCCATAACGGTTTGCAGCATAGATGTCATGACATAAGCTGATTCTTCTCGCAAAACTTCTTCCCGAATAGGGTGGTATTCTTTAATCACATTCCCATATCGATCTTCCACTTTAGTAATACCGAATGGCTGATTTAATACTCCTTGATTGGGGAAGGCAGAATAGGCATTTACCATATCCAATAAGTAGACTTCAGACGTTCCTAAAGCGATGGCGTCAACGGCGCGAATATTAGTGCTAATACCCATCCGTTCTGCTGTGGATTTTACCTCTGTAGCCGGCACCAATTCTTTCACCACACGAACGGCCACAAGATTTATGGATTTTCGAATTCCTTCCCTGAGCGTGGTCAATCCACTGGTGGTACCATCGTAATTTCTGGGCATCCATTTTTCCCACTCACCTTCTGCATTCAAGATGCGAAGGACCAATGGTTGATTCAACAATTGCTTTGCCACGGGGTACCCATTATCAATGGCCGTAGCGTAAACAAACGGCTTGAAAACAGAGCCAGGTTGGCGTTGGGCTTGAGTTGCTCGGTTATACTGATCATGATAATCAGGACGCCCCCCTATCATGGCGAGAATGGCTCCCGACGTAGGGTCCAATGCCACAAAGGCACCTTGTACCAATAGTTTATTTCTCAGATCTGCATAGAGCGTGGAGTCCCCTTCCATCATCATCTTCACTGTATCTTCCGGAAAGATACCCAGGTAAGCCAACTGTGAAAATTCTTCTTCATTATTAAACAATCGCTTGTTCAGCTTATCCTGATTTCGTTTGATGGACTGCATGAGAGCATCTTCAGCAATGCTTTGGAGACGGGTATCCAATGTGGTATAAATTTTGAGGCCATCCCGATAGATATTGACGCCCAAACGGTCGTCCTCTTTTTCCATGGTCCGGCGAATGTATTCTGTAAAATAAGGTGCTTTTCCCTTTGCCTGTCTTTCTAAGACATTTTCCGATTCGATGGATCGAGCCTCAGAATAAATATCTTTGGTAATGAATCGTTGATCTCGCATAACACGAAGAACCACATTCCGTTTATAATGGGCTCGTTCCGGATGACGCACGGGAGAGTACCGGGCCGGTGCAGGGAGAATCCCCACAAGCATGGCAGATTCACCCAATGTAAGCAATCCAACATCTTTACCGAAATACCGTTTGGAGGCAGCCTGTGCGCCGTACGTCCCATGACCGAAATGCACATTGTTCAGATACATTTCCAAAATTTCATCCTTCGTATAGGTTCGCTCAATCTGGATGGCTGTAATGATTTCTTTAATTTTTCGAGTAATGGTCTTTTTAAATCCGATGGTATCATAGAGGGTCCGGGCCACCTGCTGAGTCAATGAACTGAATCCCTGGGTGTAGCCAAGGTTGATAATATTGATAACGATGGCACGGATGATACTTCGGGAATCGATGCCCCAGTGATTATAAAAACGGCGATCTTCAGATGCGATGACCGCATTTTTCATATTGTTAGGAATCTGATCTAAACCGACAAAAATGCGCTTTTCTAAAAAGAGTTCGTCTAGAATTTCACCATCGGCAGAATAAATGCGCGTCACCAAATCCGGGTCATAATTTTCTAGTTGATCAAGAGAAGGGAGATCTTGGGCCAAATAAAAAATATATCCGAATATGAGGACCAAACCGGTACCAGCCAGAATGAAAACCAGCTTCAGTTGTTTTTTGATGTTCTGAATGGAAAGTCGAATAGCCATAATGAAATTTAAGTCAGCACCCGTCAGCGAACAGGCAAGAATTTATTAAAGTGTACTGAAAAAAAGCGGATGGGTTCCGCAGCAATCAATCGTTCTTAGCCGGGGTGGATCATCTTCTCCGGCTGGACCAATCGATCAAAATCTTCACCACTCATATACCCCAACGCCACGATGGCTTCACGCAGAGAGGAATTATCCTTATAGGCTTTCTTCGCCACTTCTGCTGCTTTATCATAACCAATATGGGGATTCAAAGCGGTTACCAGCATGAGTGAGTTATATAAATTGGAATGAATTCGTTCCTCATTCGCTTCAATTCCGTCCACACAATGTTCTCTAAATGAACTGGATGCATCGGAGAGTAAACGAATAGATTGAATAATATTATAGGCGATCACAGGTCGATAAACATTCAGTTCAAAATTGCCGCTGGCACCGGCCATGGCAATGGTAGTGTCATTCCCCATCACCTGGGTGCAAACCATAGTCATGGCTTCACACTGGGTTGGGTTGACCTTGCCGGGCATGATAGAAGAACCCGGTTCATTGGCAGGGATTAAAATTTCGCCAATTCCCGATCGTGGTCCACTGGCCAGCCAACGAATATCATTGGCAATCTTGAATAGTGATCCTGCAATGGTTTTGAGTGCACCAGAAAGTTCTACGATACTATCCTGCCCCCCCATGGCCTCAAATTTATTGTCTGCCGTACGGAAAGGAAGTCCCGTGATTTTGGCAATTTCTTGGGCCGCTGCTTCTCCATACCCTTCAAATGTGTTGATCCCAGTGCCTACTGCCGTACCGCCCATGGCCAATTCATAGCAGTGGTCCAGTGCTTTTTCCAGTCGGGATAAACCATGAGTCAATGCAGAGGCATAGCCAGAAAATTCCTGTCCCAAACTCAGGGGTGTGGCATCCTGCAAATGGGTCCGGCCCAGTTTAACAATATTGTCAAAAGCATCTGCTTTCGCTTGAAGGCTATCGCGAAGTTGAGTGAGCTCCGGAATGAGTTGATTGGTAACACCCTCTACCGCCGCAACATTGATGGCCGTAGGGAATGTATCGTTGGTGGACTGCCCCATATTTACATGATCATTGGGATGAACCGGGTCTTTACTACCCAATTCACCGCCCAACAGCTCAATAGCGCGGTTGGCAATCACTTCATTAAAATTCATATTGGATTGGGTACCGGAACCGGTCTGCCATACCACCAATGGGAAATGGTCATCCAGCTTGCCGTTAATTACTTCATCCGCCGCATCTCGAATGGCATTGGCCAGATCACCATCCAGTTTACCGGCAGATTCATTCACCGTGGTCGCTGCTTTTTTCAGAATACCATAGGCACGAATCAATTCCCTGTGGAACCGTTCATCACCAATTTTAAAATTATTCAGGGACCGTTGTGTTTGGGCGCCATAGTACCGGTCTGTTGGCACATTCAATTCTCCCATACTGTCTTTTTCTTTACGGTATCCCATAAAAATCTTTCCCTTAATCTACCACCCAAATATCGCCTGAGCTCAATATATCCTGGATAGATCCTGATGGCTTCTTTTCAATGGCCAGATCGAGTTGAGCCACCATTCGGTCTTCATAAGTTTCCGCTTCAATAGCGTAGAGGACACCAATGGGATCGGGGAAGTCAGGTTGGTAAGTCATATTCGACAGAAGAGATGCAATCACATAATCCGATTCATCATGCACCAGTACATCATCCACCCCCCATTTATCACCAATCTCTACAACAATAGGCGTATTCCCATCCAAGCGGACGCCTTTTTGTTTTTCCGCACCGAACAGCATGGGCTCATCATTTTCTAGCAATAGAACTGTATCTGACTTTGTTTCTTTGTCAGTTAATTGAGCAAAGGCTCCATCGTTAAAAATATTGCAATTTTGATAGATTTCCATGAAGGACGTTCCCTTATGAGTGTGAGAACGCATTATCATAGCTTGCATATGCTTAGTTTCTTTGTCAATAGTACGAGAAACAAATGTGGCACCAGCACCCAAGGCTAATGTCAATGGATTAAATGGGGTATCCAATGAGCCCATAGGCGTGGATTTGGTAATTTTTCCTACTTCTGAAGTGGGCGAATATTGACCTTTAGTTAAACCGTAAATTCGATTATTAAAAAGCATGACATTGATATCTAAGTTTCGCCGTAACAAATGAATAGTATGATTTCCGCCAATTGATAGCCCGTCTCCATCACCAGTAACTACCCATACAGATAGATCTGGGTTCGCTAATTTCACTCCAGAAGCAATGGCCGGTGCACGGCCATGAATGGTATGAAATCCATAAGTATCCATATAATATGGAAACCTACTCGAACACCCAATTCCTGAAATAAATACAAAGTTCTCTTTGTCCACACCCAAATCAGGAAAAACTTTTTGCGTTTGAGCCAGGATGGCATAATCACCACACCCCGGGCACCAGCGTACCGCTTGATCGGATGTGAAATCTTTTTTGGTATAAGTCTTTACAGCATCTGTCATGATTCTATCCTATTAATGCGTTTACAGATTCTTTAATGTCTGATGAACTGATTGGTTTCCCCCGGACTAGGTTGAGCCCTTTTGCATCCACGAGGAATTCAGATCGGATAATTTTAATCAATTGACCAAAATTAATTTCAGGTATCAATACATGTTTAAATTTGATGAGAATTTCTCCCAAATCTTTTGGTAGAGGATTGATCCACCTCAAATGAACGTGGCTGACTTTTTTGCCATCGGCCTGAAGAAATTCACAAGCTGAACGGCATGCACCTTTGGTACCCCCCCAGCTTAAGATCAATACATCACCACTAGGATCACCAAATACTTCTGTTGGGCCAAATTCATTAGCGATAGAGTCCACTTTTTTGGCTCTAGTTTCTACCATATAATGGTGATTATCTGGATCATAACTAACGTTGCCTGTAAGATCTTCTTTTTCAATACCGCCAATACGATGTTCCAAGTTTTTAGTGCCAGGAATAGCCCATGGACGGGCCATAGTTTTTTCATCCCGAGCATAAGCCAAAAACTGACCATCAGCTAAATTAGATTCATTTGCAAAGGTAACATTAAAGTCTGGTAACTCCTCAAATTTAGGTAATTGCCACGGTTCAGATCCATTAGCCAGATAACCATCCGTGAGAAGCATCACCGGTGTCATATATTTCACAGCAATTCGGCACGCTTCGTAAGCTACATAAAAACAGTCTCCAGGGGTAGATGACGCCAATACAGGTATTGGTGCTTCCCCATTTCGGCCATACATGGCCTGCATCAAATCTGATTGCTCGGTTTTTGTTGGTAGTCCAGTACTGGGACCACCTCGCTGCACATTGATTACAACCAATGGTAATTCAGCTATTACCGCCAATCCCATAGCTTCACACTTCAGCGCAATACCAGGGCCTGAAGTTGCCGTAACACCTAGATTCCCCGTAAATGAGGCTCCAATGGCAGCAGTTACACCGGCAATTTCATCTTCCGCTTGAAATGTTTTTATTCCCAAATGCTTCCATGCCGCTAGGGTATGTAAAATATCACTGGCCGGCGTAATGGGATAGCCACCATAAAACAGGCCTATTTTTGATCTTTCTGATGCAGCTGCAAGCCCCATTGACAATGCGTGATTTCCAACAACATTTCGGTATTTTCCAGAGGGAAGGTTGGCTTTATCAACTGTATATCTTGTGGTAAAGATTTCAGTTGTATCACCATAATTATATCCTGCATCCATCGCTCGAATATTGGCTTCTATTATTTCCGGTTTTTTCGCAAACTTCACTTTTAGCCAATCTTGGGTCTGCTCCATGGGACGGTCATAAATCCAAAACAATAAGCCCAAGGCAAAAAAGTTTTTTGTCCGTCCAATGGTCTTTGGAGGCAAGCCTAAATCTTCATTGGCCAATGCCACCATCTTCCCCATTTCGACAGAATACAATGTGTAGTAGTCATCTAAAGTTTTGTCTTCTATGGGGTTGGTTTCAAAACCAGCAAGCTTCAGGTTCTTGGGTGTAAATGCATTCGCATTACAAATGATGATACCGCCTGGTGCTATGTCCTTTTGATGCACTTTTAATGCAGCCGGGTTCATGGCCACCAGTACATCTGGTTTATCACCAGGAGTGTGAATATCTTTTGAACTAAATTTAATTTGAAATGCACTAACACCAGCCAAAGACCCAGCAGGCGCACGAATTTCTGCTGGGAAGTCGGGCAAGGTGCTTAAATCATTGCCCACGATGGCAGTGGTTTCGGTAAATCGGCCACCGGTGAGCTGCATTCCGTCCCCGGAATCTCCGGCAAATCGGATGACAACTTCATCCACCTGTTTTGTGGTCTTAATCATGAAATTTCCTTAATAAAATTGTGTAAATATTTTGCGGGGAAGTGTTTATATATCCGCTGGGTTGGATCTATGATTACTTTCTGAATTATGATCGTACATTATTTTCAGCTATTTGCCAAACCACAATCTACTGTCCTGAATAAACGCAAATCAATGGATTGGTGAGGATTTTTTCTATTCGTTCAGAACCGATTTAGAATCCTCATTTTATGTAATTAAATTGAGCCCATGACATCTTTCGATAAGATCAAATTAACGCACTATTCTCACGGTTCCGGCTGAGCATGCAAGATTGGTCCTGAGGACTTAGCCCAGGTACTGGGTGATCTTGAAACTGTGCACCAAGATAATGTGATTGTCGGATTCAATGGATCTGACGATGCTGCCGTGGTGCGCCTAGAGGGCGGTAAACTTATCGTTCAGACAGTGGATTTCTTCACACCCATCGTGGATGATCCTTACCAGTTTGGCCAAATCGCCGCCGCAAATTCATTATCGGATATCTATGCCATGGGTGCTACGCCGCGATTTGCTTTAAATATCGTGGGATTTCCAATAAAGGAATTACCAAAAGAAGTTCTTACAGAAATTCTTCGGGGTGGAACAGAAAAAGCCAAAGAAGCAGGCATCCCCATCGTGGGTGGCCATTCTATTGATGATAAAGAACCAAAATACGGATTGGTGGTCACCGGTGAAGTGAATGAAAATAAATTAATTAAAAACACCGGAGCCCAAACAGGTGACGCCCTTGTGTTGACAAAGCCACTGGGAACGGGCATTATTTCCACTGCTATTAAACGGGAATTGGCGCCTGATACCATAATTAAGGAAGCTGTGAACTGCATGGCCACACTAAATGCGTCGGCCTCAAAATTGATGTGTGATTTTGATGTCCATGCCGCCACTGATGTAACTGGTTTTGGGCTTTTAGGTCATCTTACAGAGATGTGCAGGGTCAGCAATGTTTCTGCAACTATTGAATTTCAAAACCTTCCTTTTCTTAGTAATGTATATCAGCTAGCAATAGATGGAATCATTCCAGGTGGAACTAAACGAAACTTGGATTATGCATCAAAATTTGTTTCATTTAATGCTTCAATTTCAAAGACCCAAAAATACATGGTTGCAGATGCACAAACATCTGGAGGATTACTAGTTGCCCTCCCCAAAAATCAAGCGGACAAATATGCACAAAAATGTGTCGATGCTAATGGACTCGAATCAAAAATAATCGGCCATTTTACCCCGAAGAAAAATTCTGATATAATCGTTTCGTAGTGAGCAACGATCGGTGCTCACTACTGTGAATATTAAATAAAACACATTTAAATACGATTAAATATGTCGTATTTATTTCTTGGAGTGCATTTTTCAAGTGGGGTAAATTTCTAGGCTGGAGAAAAACCAATGTTAAAGATTACACGCAAGGTCGAATACGCATTGATTGCCTTGCGCCATATGCAATCCAAAAATGTGGATGAATTAACCAGTGCAAAGGAGATCGCGAACCAATATGGTATCCCCCAACAATTGTTGGCTAAAACATTACAACAAATGGCCCGGGATAGAATCCTAGAAGCCGTTCAAGGTCCTGCTGGTGGTTATCGTATCCTCGCCAAACTCGACCGTATTTCCCTTAAAGATTTTTTTGAAAAGCTCGAAGGTCCCTTGGGCATGATGGATTGTTATTTTGAATCAGATTGCATCCAAATCAGCGCCTGTAATATTCGCGTTCCCATCCAGCGCATTAACGACAATTTGCGAAATATGTTTACCCAAATGACCCTTCAGGAGGTGACCCAATAATGGCTCAAGTGAAAGAATCTGAAGTTATCGAAATATTAAAACAATGCTATGACCCGGAACTCCCGGTGGATCTTTGGAATCTGGGATTAATTTACAATATCCAGATTCAGGAATCCTATGATGAAACCAGATCCGATGTGAATATTGTTATGTCTCTCACCACACCCGGTTGCACCATGGGACAGCAAATGGCACAAGATATTAAAAATAAATTGGAAGCCCTGGATGCGGTGAACCAAGCATTTGTGGAAGTGACATTCGATCCACCCTGGAATCCAGAGATGATTTCAGCAGAAGCAAGGGGAAAACTGGGCGTGGGCGTTTCAAGCCCACAAGAACGGCAAGAACCTAATATTAATATGGAGTGGGAATAATGGAAAATCAACCTGATACCCAAGCAATTTTTGACGCGGGCATTTCTCTGTCAGTATCTGCAGCAGAACGGCTTTCAGCAGTTATGGAAACAGAAGGGAAAAAAGGTTTTGGCCTCCGCATGGAAGTAACAGAAGGGGGCTGCTCCGGCATGAATTACGATATGTCTTTCGAAAAGAAACAGAAAGAATTCGACAAAGTTTTCGAAAGCCAAGGCATGAAGATATTTTGTGACTTGAAAAGCTATCTTTATCTCAAAGGGATCGAAGTTGACTTTTCCAGCGATATCCTCAATGGTGGATTTAAAATCAAGAATCCAAATGCTGAAAGAACCTGTGGCTGTGGAACGAGTTTCTCTGTTTAACAATTAGTGCACCAACAGCTCAACAATGGATAAAAACCAACAAATCATCGATTCGGCGATCAGCCAGGAATACGAATACGGTTTCACCACCGATATTGAGCAGGAAACCATTCCGCCTGGATTGAATGAAGATGTAATTCGATTAATCTCATCCAAAAAAGATGAGCCGGAATGGCTATTGGATTGGCGCTTGAAAGCCTACAACCAATGGTTGAAAATGGATGAACCGAACTGGTCCAAGTTGAATTATCCAAACATCGATTTTCAGGCCATCTCCTATTTTGCAGCTCCGAAAGAAAAAGAAAAATTAAAAAGCCTGGATGAAGTGGATCCGGAGTTATTGGACACCTATAAAAAATTGGGCATTCCGCTAGAAGAACAAAAAATGTTGGCCAACGTAGCTGTCGATGCTGTTTTTGACAGTGTATCTGTTACCACCACTTTCAAAGAAGAATTGGAAAAACATGGTGTTATCTTTTCCTCCTTTTCTGAAGCGGTTCACAGCCATCCCGAAATTATAAAAAAATATCTGGGTAGTGTGGTCCCCACAACAGACAATTATTTTGCAGCACTCAATTCTGCTGTTTTTAGCGATGGTAGCTTCGTTTACATCCCCAAAGGGGTTCGCTGCCCCATGGAATTATCTACTTATTTCCGGATCAACGCTGCCAATACAGGGCAATTCGAACGCACGTTAATTATCGCCGATGAAGGCAGTCATGTGAGTTATCTAGAAGGATGCACTGCACCCATGCGGGATGAGAATCAACTCCACGCAGCCGTAGTGGAACTGGTGGCCCATAAAGATGCGGAAATCAAATATTCCACCGTTCAAAATTGGTATCCCGGTGATCCAAAAACAGGCAAAGGCGGTATCTATAATTTCGTGACGAAACGTGGGACCTGCCTTGAAGTCAATTCAAAAATTTCCTGGACCCAAGTGGAAACGGGGTCCGCTCTCACCTGGAAATACCCCAGCTGCATTTTGAAAGGGGATAATTCTATTGGTGAATTTTACTCCGTAGCCCTCTCCAATAATTTTCAACAGGCAGATACAGGAACGAAGATGATTCACTTGGGGAAAAATACGAAAAGCACCATCATTTCTAAGGGCATATCCGCTGGTAAAGGACAAAACACTTACCGCGGTGGCGTGAAGATTATGAAAGGTGCTGAGAATGCCCGAAATTATTCCCAATGCGAATCCATATTAATCGGAGATAAATGCGGCGCCCATACGTTTCCTTATATTGATGTGAGAAACCCTTCTGCTCAAATGGAGCATGAAGCATCCACTTCAAGGATAGGTGAGGATCAATTGTTCTACTGCAATCAAAGGGGCATTTCTACTGAAGATGCGGTCTCGATGATTGTGAATGGATTCTGCAAAGATGTCTTTAATGAACTCCCAATGGAGTTTGCGGTTGAGGCACAGAAATTGATGGAAGTGAGCCTCGAGGGCGCGGTTGGTTAACCATTTAATTCATAATTATAATCTTAAATGTTAGAAATCAAAAAATTACACGCCGGCGTGGATGGGAAAGAAATCCTCAAAGGGATATCCCTCACCATAAACCTTGGTGAACTCCATGCCATCATGGGCCGGAACGGTTCCGGTAAAAGTACCCTTGCCAATGTAATTACGGGCCGTGACCAATATGACGTTACTTCCGGATCTATCACCTATAACGGTGTAGATCTTTTTGATATGCCTCCCGAAGACCGGGCACTTGCCGGTATCTTTATGTCCTTTCAATACCCCGTGGTCATCCCCGGTGTGAACAACACTTATTTTCTCCGGGCGGCACTAAATGCAAAACTCAAACACCAAGGATTGAAGGAGATTAATGCAGCGGACTTTATGCGTTTCATTAAAGAAAAATTGAAACTGGTTAACATGGATGAAAAATATCTAAGTCGGGCAGTGAATGATGGATTTTCTGGTGGCGAAAAAAAGCGGAATGAAATCCTTCAAATGCTTACCCTTGAGCCGGCATTGTCCATTTTGGATGAAACTGATTCAGGCTTGGATATTGATGCACTCAAGATTGTAGCTGAAGGGGTGAATAATTTTAGAAATAGTGGACGGTCTTTTCTGGCCATTACCCACTATCAGCGATTATTAGAATATATGAAGCCCGATCGCATTCACGTGTTGATTGATGGAAAAATTGTGAAGTCCGGCGATATGACCTTGGCCCACGAATTGGAAGAAAAAGGATATTCCTGGCTCGAGTCATGACCCAATTCAAGAAACAGTTTGAAGCCCTATTGGACTACTGGCCCCATGAGGGTTCAGAATTAAGGTCGGTTCGAAGCACTGCCTTTGGTCGCTTCAAGGAATTGGGACTTCCCACCAAAAAATGGGAAGAATGGCAATTCACTGATTTTTCTGATCTAAAAAAATCAGATTTCCAACTCTCTTGGGTGGATGACCTCCCCAATTTGCCTAAAGAAATTCCAGGAAGTATCCCCAACACCCATCTGATTTTTATGATCAATGGGCATTACCAAAGTCAGTTATCGAGCTTGCCTGAAGGTCTCACCGTTTCTACAGGGTTAGACCATTTTAACGCCAATCATGATGAATACAATGTAAACGGCAATCCATTCATGGCTTTAAATACATCCATGATGAATTCCGGTGTTTCCGTTGCTATAGAGAATAATGCAGTCATTGAAAAGCCTATTCAAGTAATTTACCTCATGACGGATTTCTCTGTTTCCCTCATGAATCACCCCCGCTTTAATTTTGACATCGGTACCAATGCAGAGGCCACCATTATCGAACATTATATCGGTAAATCACCTACCCCCCATTTTGTGAATTCTGCATCCAAAATCCGTGTTCATGAAAATGGAATATTCTCGCACATTAGATTATTGGAAACGGATGGACATGGGACTTATACCGCCACAACAAAATATCAATTGAACCGAGATGCACAATTAAATGTAACCACCCTTTCATCCGGTGGTAAACTATTCCGCCACGATATTGAATTATCCTTTGAAGGCGCAGGTGCTGAAGCCAGTATAGACGGACTTTCTCTCACAGAAAAGGCTCAGCATCATGACCAAAATGTGATTGTTGACCATGGGAATGATGCCTGCGAAAGCCATCAACTCTTCAAATACATTTTATCTGATAAGGCCTCTGGCGTTTTCAATGGAAAAGTGGTGGTTCGGGAGCATACCAAACAAACCAATGCAGATCAGTCCAATAAGAATTTACTCCTGAGCCCAAAGGCCCTCATGAATGCCAACCCACAGTTAGAAATTTATGCTGAAGATGTAAAGTGTGCCCATGGCTCTACTACAGGACAAATTGACTCCGAAGCACTATTTTATCTTCGCTCCCGCGGCATCAGTAAACAAAAAGCCATCGAACTCATTATTGGCGGATTTGCAAAAGAAATTATCGATTCGGTTCAAAACAGTGATGTCAAATCCTACATCAATGATAAGGTAACAACTTGGCTGGAAGGCACCATGCTCCATGGCTGACATTCAACAGACTTTGGATGCAATTCGGGCGGAGTTTTCTATATTTTCTGATCCCCGAGATAAATATGTTTACTTGGTAGATTTGGCCAAAGATACGGCCGGCCTTTCCAATGAAGAACGGGTAGAAGAAAACCGCATCCACGGATGTACTTCACAAGCGTGGATCGTCAAAGAATTATCTAATAGTAAATATTCCTTTAGGACCGATTCTGATGCCATGATTGTGAAGGGACTTCTATCTCTTATTAAACGGTCATTCAACGGCCATACCAAAGCAGAAATTTTAAATGTGGATGGGGGACAATTTTTAGAATCTGTGGGGCTTGGGAGAGCCATCAGTAGCCAGCGCACCAATGGATTCAGCAGCGCCATTCATAAAATTCAAACAGAATTAGTGGATTAAATATGTATTCAGATATTGACGAATATGTTATTATAGAAAGGGATTGTGAGGCCACCCTGATCCCCTTCGGAAATAAGATTACACTCAAAAAAGGCGAAGAAGGCCATATTACTCAAGCCTTGGGCGGCAGTTATACAGTTATGATTCGCGGCAATCTTGTTCGGATTGAAGGAGCAGATGCAGACGCCATCGGCAAGATTCCGGAGGTTCAACCCTGGTTAAAAGAAACAGAAACAGACGGCCGCGCCAATGAAAAAGCCATTTGGGAAGCCATGAAAACATGCTACGATCCGGAAATTCCGGTAAATGTTGTGGATCTTGGATTAATCTACTCCTGCAAACTTTTGGATAATGGAAAATCCGGTTCTGATGTGGAAGTGAAAATGACACTTACAGCTCCCGGATGTGGTATGGGCGACATGATTGCAAACGAAGTGAAACAAAAGATTGAAGGTATCCCCGGAACGGCTGAGGTGAAAGTGGAATTGGTTTGGGATCCGCCCTGGGATCGAGAAATGATTAATGAGTCCGCCCGTCTTCAACTGGGCATGCTTTAGTGTTAGATGTAAATAAAATTCGGAGGGACTTCCCTATTTATCATTCAGATAAGCCTTTTGTTTATCTGGACTCCGCCTCCACCACCCAAAAACCTCAAGTGGTCATCGATGCGGTTAATTCATATTATAATTCATATGCAGCCAATATTCATCGTGCACTTTATAAAATAGGCGAACGGGCAACCGATGCCTATGAGCAAGTTCGGATTAAGGTGAAGCAATTTCTAAACGTCCCCAATACCCATTCGGTTATTTTTACCCGCAGTACCACCGAATCCATCAATCTGCTGGCCTATGCTTGGGGACTGAAGAATCTCTGCCAACATGATACTGTATTTATCTCCGAAATGGAGCATCACAGCAATTTGGTCCCATGGCAATTGATTACTGAAAAAATAGGTGCAACGCTGAAATATATACCCTTGACTGACAATGGGACACTCAATATTGAATCACTCGACCAGTTGACCGATCAAACAAAGCTGGTGAGTGTGGGCCATCAATCCAATGTATTTGGCACAGTGAATTCCGTGAATGAAATTATTTCAGCTGCAAAAAATGTAAATGCAGTCACCGTTTTAGATGGGGCCCAGGCCGCTCCCCACATGAAAGTGAATATTACTGAATTGGATTGCGACTTCTATGCTTTTTCCGGCCATAAAATGGTTGGACCAACAGGGGTGGGTGTTTTGATCGGCCGAACCGATTTGCTAGAAAGCATGGATCCATTCATGGGCGGCGGCGAAATGATCAACACGGTCACCATGGCAAAGTCCACATGGAATGATGTACCATGGAAATTTGAAGCAGGAACGCCCAATATCGCTCAAGTCATCGGACTGGGTGCCGCCATTGATTACCTCCAATCTGTTGGAGTGGATGCTATCCATGACCATGAACAATCTTTACTCAAATATGGATTGGATATCCTTTCTCAAATTGAGGGCATTACCCTTTATGGTAATGCGGATCATCGCGGGGCTGTGATACCATTTAATGTGGGGGATGTCCACGCACATGATTTGGCGAAATTTTTAGATACGGATTGTATTTGCATCCGTGCCGGCCATCATTGTGCCCAACCAATTATGGATTACTTGGGTGTTGCATCAACAGCCCGAGCCAGTTTTTATTTATATAATGACAAAAATGACATTGAACAGTTAGCAAAAAGTATTGAAAAAACGGCCCGCATTTTCGATTAAATCCTACTTACTTTTACCCCATAGACAAAAAGTCCTCAAAGGAGTTTGACCATGAGTGATAATGGAAATGAAAGCAAAAAATATAAATACCTCGTCACCATGCGCTGGTACGTAGAAACCGAAGAAGAATTGGTCGCCGGTGCCGCCAAAACGGATGAAAAACTGCTTGAAATTGTTCGACACCGCAAGGATGGTTCCAGCAGTTGCAGTTCATGCCCTACTCGGAACCATGAAGGATATGGTATCCTGGATTACCACCATTTTATGGGTGATAATAAACCAGTTTATATGACCACAGAACAGATCAAAGATTAGATGGAGACCATTTATTTAAATGACTTTTTGGATGGAGAAATCCTCCGAGAAAAGGTTTTCAGAGAAAAAGTAGCCGCTGTGGATTGGTCCCAATATGCGGATAAGCGCGTCCTTATCAAAGGCTGCTCTGAGGTGCCCATCCCCACTTGGGCCTATTTGATTTTAACGGCAGAGTTGGCCCAATTTGTGAAGCGGATCTATTTTGGTGAACTTCGATCTGCTGTGAAAATTTTTGTAAAGGAATAAATATTCGGATTTAAATAATGAGTGAACGCGTCAGTTGGGAAGAATATTTTATGAACATTGCCCGAGAAGTGGCCACCCGATCCACTTGCGACCGAAAGCATGTGGGTGCTGTAATTACTCGGGGGAAAACCATTTTAGCTACAGGTTATAATGGTTCCATCCGTGGTTTGGCCCATTGTGATGATGCAGGTCATGAAATGGAAAACACCCATTGTGTCCGAACCATCCATGCAGAGGCCAATGCCATCGTCCATTCTGCTCGCCACGGAGTTCGTTTGGAAGATAGTGAAATATATGTCACCGCCTCTCCCTGTTATGACTGCTTTAAAATGATCGCCAATGCGGGGATTAATAAAATCTATTTTGGCGAATTTTATCGAGACGACCGTATACTAGATCATGCTCGTGAGATCGGAATCAAATTAATTGATCTTTCGAAGTAAATATTTTATAAACGAAAAAATCTATCAACTTTTATAAATAAAGAGTTAGACTGAAATCTTTCCCATTCTTTTTCTTCATCTGAATATCTATTATTGATATTCAGATTATATACAACATAAATCAGGCTACCCGGCAAATACTCCCACCTAAATACAAAAGTCCCAACTTCACTATCGATATTAAAACCTTTATCATAACCGTATTCATAAGGCTCTAAATCAAATGATTTTTCTTTCTTGAGTCTCCCATAATCAAAATACTTCACACGTGCTTTAAAGGGTTGGTAGTATGATTCAAATGTCATTTTTGGCGAGAAAGCAATATTCATTCTAACTTCCGTATTCCTTTGCTTTCTTATTGAATTAGAATAAATAATATTCGTTTTATTTTCATCTTCAATGATCCCTACCCATTGCATGGAAACTGGCTTATACTCCTCTGAAGAATCGATGGATAAATTAATATAGTCCGTTGGCTTTAGGGTTAATTCGAAACCCAATGACCTACCCCATCCTCGAAGGCTCCCTTTATCAACATCATATCTTGATAAAAGAATTATCCTCTTTCGGCGATCGGTTTCAATCCAAATACTGAATGATTTCCATTCGTTATCCTTTATAATTACTGCCCTAGAGTCTCTATAAATATCATCATCTTCAAATACTTCAGCACTATATTGTAAAGTCCATGCCAATCTCCAATAATTCATGAAGTTATTTTTTTGTTCTAATTCAATATTATTTCGGGTTATCACCGCATCTCCTCTATCATCCGCGAAACGACCACCATAATTAAATTTTATTTCAAGTTGTTGATCAAGAAAAATACCTTTGGGAGTATCTCTTCTAATAGAACCTCTAATTCCCCCATACCAATTATTATTTTTTTCCTGGTACCCCATTTTACTGACATCAAATTTTCCATCTTTATATCCACCCCAAAACCTTATGTCCCACCAAGTAGGATCACGATATCCCATGCTAAATCTAGATGCATAACCTGATGATCCATTATTCATTGAGGTTGCAGCTTCACCTTCAAATGAAAACTTGTTTTCCAATAAATTTAAAGACCAATCAAAATTAAATGATCTTGCTTCTTCAGATACTCCTTTTCTATTCAAATCAGTTGCCATAATTCCAATTGTAGATAAATCATTAATTAACGGTTTTTCAAAACGACCAATAAAGTAATTTGTATGCGGTTCAACCAAAAACTCTCTATTTTCCGTGATACCATTGACTTCATGTGAATTTGTAGCATATTCCTGATTTGTAAATGCATTAATAATGCCATACTTAATTCCACTACCTGTTTCGCCAAGGAGTTTTGCTGCTGCAAGTATTGCTGTATTTTCTGGCCTATTCTTTATGATCCCAGAATCGGGATCAAAAAATCCAGGCCTGCTACCAATTCTTCTTGAGTTAAATGTCCTAAGTCTATTTCTAAAGAAGTTACCACCCTGAACGAAAAAAGGCCTCCTTTCCTCAAGCCGTGTTTCAAAAGCTGAAAGATTAAGAACGGATGGATCTGTCTGAACCTGACCAAAATCAGGGTTGAAAGTCATATTAACTGTAGTATTTGTATTTATATTATAACGCATATCTAACCCGAGATTCTGGGTCATCTGTTTCTCATTATCTTTGGTTTGTCCACCAAGTAAATAGGGTGTGAATTCAATATTGTTTGATTTTGGAATATTATTAATACCTTCCAAAATACCTAAGTGAGGTATGATGCCTCTAACACCTTTGTACCTTCCTGGCCAATGATTTTCCTCTTGAAGAGAAAAGATCCCTCTTTGCAATGATAAACCCCAAGTTTGATTTTTTTCGTTAGTGTACTGTAACGAACTGAAAGGTATACGAATCTCAGCGGACCAATTATCCTTATTAATCGATACCTCACTATTCCAAACTGCATCCCAAGTCCTATCCCAGCTTCTAAAATCTTGACCCGCTACTGCTATATCTAATTGAACCCCAGCAGCATTAACAGCAAAATAATTACCCGTCTTATCATCATTATTGGAATCTAAACCAATCCCTACCCAGTCAGAATTACCTTGATAAAATAATCCCCAGTCATCTCTACGCCCCATCGTTTTCATTATCTTTTCTGAGTTAGAATCAAAATTCACAAAAGAAACGTATAAATAATTGTCATCATAAATTATCCGCACCTCTGTTTTAAAACTTGGTAATTCTAGATTATATGGTTCGTGTTGAAGAAACTCTTCAATCAATACTGCTTGTTCCCATTCCTCATCATTGATAATACCATCAATCACAGGTGGGGTTTTCGTCCTTGTTGCTGTAGCCACTTTATATTTTAATTGAGTAAAGTCCTCGACGACGCCTCTTTTTGTTGATGAGGGTTCCCCTGCCATTATAGTGCTATAAATCAAAAAAGGAATGAAAATATTTTTCATGAACCTGTTCGGTTAAGGTGTAAAAAAGTCAAGAAATTTAACACTACCAAAATCTTCCATTCAATTTATATTCCCTATTTTTCTGAAATAATTCTGGCGATTTCCTCCTTCAAATTATTCAGTTTTACTATATGATTTGCATGACCGTTTTCAGTCAGCCACGATGTCTTTTGAAAATCTTTTGATACGGGGTGCCCCACATACTGCTCCACAACCCGCTTCCCGGAAAAGCCAATGTTCCCTGCTCCCGATTCGAATAAACGGATCCCTCTTGAACCATAACCAATGGCCACGCCACCCAGAGTTGGATCGGTAATGATGGTAACCACTTTCAGTCTTGCGCGCTCTACCCGCGAGATAGCCAATTGTGCTTTGGGGATACTGACCATGGATGAACATCCCGCATGCATGCGGGCACCCCCGCCTGCGGCTTGGAGAACCATGGGGACATTCCTCTCAATCGCAATTTCTGCCGCACGCCAGATTTTCTCACCTGTGCTCATACAAAATGATCCGCCAAGAAAACCAAAATCATTAGCGCAGAATACCACATTCTGTCCATCCACTTTACCATCGCCTGAAATCATGGCGGATGGCAGCCCTGTCTTTTCACGATCAGAATTGAGTTTTTCATCATATCCTGGGAAATTCAAAATATCTTTGTCCAAAATAGACGATGTTTGATTGTGTTCAATAAAAGAATTTTTATCCAGTATAAGGTCAATATAATCCCATGCAGATAGTCGTATATACCGATAATCACAAGTGTCACACACAAAATCTTTATCGAATAAATGGTCAAAGGAGACAGGATCAAAAACCCGTTTCCCCGATTCATCTTTACAACCCTTGTGTCGGTGAATAAATCCATTGGGTGAAGGAATGGGAATCCGTGATTTTGGTGTCCGAATAATATAATCTCCTTCATCCCATTGCCCAATCTTCGCCCAACGATTAATTCTATTTTCATAGACCTCTGATAGCGTCATATTCTTCATGGCCAAAATATGTTTTTCCAGCACATCACCAGCGGCGGCGATGGCTTCTGCTTTGTTACGATGGGCCGGTCCATTAGACTCAGGAATTAGTTCATCCACGATGCCGTTTTCAAATCCTTCTCTAGATGTAATCTGACTAATTTCCGCTGCTTCATTGGCATGATGGCGGTCATGGAATAAAATGGATGAGGATGCTTCCGGAGAGATGACGAGATAAGTTGAATTTTCCATGGCCAGGGTTACATCCGTCCCCGTGAGGGCAATGGCCCCGCCACTACAGCTTCGATTGATGATGAGAGAAATGGTGGGCATAGGCGTTTCCACTAAAGCTTGAATCGTGCCGCCGATTTTCCAGGCAATGCCTCCCGCTTCCGATTCCTCAGTTGGATCGGCTCCGGGTGTATCTACAAAAATGATGATAATTCGATTTTCTGCATTGGCAATAGAAACACCTTCAATGGCCTTTTCATAACTGGCCGGTGTGGGCATACCGTGGTTCCACTGTTCCAATTCAGCAGGATCAGTGGCAATGTTTTGGAATACTTTATAATCGGATGTGGGTCCACTCTGCTGGCCGATAAGTAATACAGAAACGCCTTTAAACTCAGCCCGATGAACTTGAATCAAAGAGGTACCGAATGCTTTAGAATGAAGGCATTCCTCCACATCATCAAAAAGGGATAAATAGTCTAAATATTTGGGGCGTTCCGGATGGAATGAGAGTTGGTATTTTTCGTATTCGGTTAAACTGGCAATGGATTCAGGGGAGTAAATGAATCCATTTTTTTCAAATGCGTATTGAAATCTGTTCGTCAAATAATCTTAGGCCAGGTTATCTGCTATCAGGTCTGCCACATCCTTTACCTGAATTTCACTTTTTCCCTCAGGCGTCATGGGCCCTAAGCCTTGCTTCATCATCCCATAGCAAAAATTACAACCTGTAACCACAGTATCTGCCCCAGAGGACATGACCTGTTCAGCTCTTACAAGGTGCGTTCGTCCCTGCGTTTCTTTTTTCCACCATAATGCACCTCCTGCACCACAACATAATGTATTTCTTCCATGTTCATCCATTTCTTGGAAATCAGATGCTGCTGCCTGAATGGCACTGCGTGGTTCATCTACTATATCCAACATGCGAGATAAATTACACGGGTCATGATAGGTCACCTGCCCATCTTCTCCCATTTGAACCTTGATCTTTTCTTCTTCAATCAATTTGCCGATAACTTGTGTGTGGTGTTCCACCGTATAGTTGATGGGACTGTATTTGTTATATTCTTTTCCCAGGTTTACAGCGCAATGGGGACACAGTGTGACCACTTTTTTTATTTCTTTAAGCTGTTCTAAATTATGGTCTCGTAACATGGTATAGGTCAATTTATCTCCAAGTCTATTAGCGGGATCACCGGAGCAATGTTCTTCAGCCAAGATTCCGTAAGTTATCCCTGCCACATCCAGAATTTTCGCGAAGTTTACAACCGATTGGTTAAAATTGGGGTCCATACCGTGGCGTGAAAAACAGCCAAGCCAAAGTACATATTCCTTATCGGATGTATAAGTTGGAAATGAATCTGCAAATGGACTGGATAAGGCACCTTCTGTATTACCTGTTTCTTGAAGATTTGAAAATAATTTTTGGTATTCCTGCGGTACGCGTCCTTCGACCAATACCTCAGATCTTCTAATTTCATCTGATTTTTCTACCTGGTTCCCCACAGGGCACACTTCTGAGCAGGCCTGGCAGGTTGTGCACTCCCAACCTGCTTCCACATTAATTTGGTTTAAAAGTGATACATCCTTTGTTTCTAAAAGGGGCGCCCTTAGATCCATAATAAAATGATGTTTTGGATCCAGAACGCCCCCACCGCGGTTGGCGGGACATACATCTGTGCAGCGGCCGCATTCTACACAGGAAAATACATCTAGAACCTGATTCTTTGTCAATTTTGCCATATTGGTCAACATGGCATCTAATTCATCTTCATCCCCCTCAAGGTCTATATGCACAGGTCTATGATCGGGCTGGCTAAAGGGACGGAAGAAAATATTTATGGGTGCTAAAACTAGATGTAGGTGCTTACTCCTAGGGATCAAGACCATAAATGCCAATATTACGAGGCTATGACTCCACCAATTGATTTTCCAGACAGATGGAGAAATTTCTGTTTCACCGATCAAATATGTCACCATCAGGATCACAATAAAAATAGCAACCAGCCCAGAGGTCGGGGATATTTTGCCCAGTGCTTTTGGTCTGGAAATAAACCGCCTGTAAGCGAGTGAAACAATTCCAAAAATCACAAGAACTGAAAAAGGAATCACAATCATTGCATAAGCGTTATGTGCTGACTCTGATAAAATAGGTTGGTGGAATCCCATGGCAAAATGGTCAATAGTCACTACACCAAAAACAAGAAAACCCCAAAAAATAAGTGCATGCATAATGCCCGGGAATGGCCGCTCCCGAATTACTTTCTCATGGAGAAATACTTCCCGAAATACACGCCACAATCTTTCTCCCACGCGGTCAAAAGGCAATGATTCTACACCTTTATTTACAATGGCCAACCGCCGGTAAATTTCATAGCCGAATGAAGCCATGGTCAGGATTGTTAATCCTGCTAGTATTATTTTTTCAAGGAGGGAAAAATAGATGTCTGTCATAGATGAAAAAATTTAGCCTTGTAGTGCCTCGATAAGTTTGGGAACGATTTCTATAACGTCTCCAACCACACCATAGTCGGCGATTTCAAAAATAGGTGCTTCCGGATCTTTATTGATGGCTACAATATTTTTGGACCCCTTCATACCCACCACATGCTGGATTGCGCCGGATATGCCCAAAGCCAAATACATCTTGGGCGATACCGATTGACCTGAACTCCCCACTTGGTGGGAGGATGGCAGCCAACCCGAATCCACCACAGGACGGGAAGAGGCCAACTCAGCACCCAATGCTTTCGCTAATGCTTCTACCAAGTGCATGTTTTCTTCTTTACCGATGCCCCGCCCTACTGATACAATAAGGTCTGCCGAAGAAAGGTCAACATCTCCAGCTTCTTCCTGGAAGGGTGCCTCCGATTCAGATTTAATCATGGATGCATCCAAAGTCACGGACCCTTCTCGAACTGTAGCCGAACCGGATGCGGCATCGTCTGCTGAAAATGCGGCGGACTGAAAACTCACCAAGTAAGGGCCATCTCCAGAATGTATTACATCTGAAAAAAGTTTTGCATTGAACATTTGTTTGGTAAAAACTGCCTTGCCACCATCCATGCGAAAAGCCACATTATCCACCAAAAATGGTTTCATCAGTTTGGCGCTGACACGGGGAGCGTAATCCCGGACTTGATAGGTATGTCCAAATAATACGTAGGTGGGGTTTTCCTGCTCGATGACCTGTTTCACCGTTTCGGAATATCCATCTGCAGAATAGACATCCAACAATGGATCGCTAACCTTAATGACTTCTCCCACGTCATAAGCTGAGGCCTGATCTGCTAATGCATCTGCATTCGCGCCCATAACAAGACCACCTGTAGAAAGGCCTAAATCATCGGATAGTTGTCGTGCTGCCGTAATGGATTCCAATCCCATGCGATGGATCTTTCCATTATTTTCTTCAAATACGATTAAAATATCCACGCTGTCCCCCTATAATACTTTAATGTCGTTACGCATTGTACCCACCAATTTCTCAACCTGTTGATCCACAGATCCTTCAATCATTACGGTTTGTTTTTCACTTTGGGGAATATAGACTTTTTCCAGAGATTGAGCGGCTTCACCACCGGAAGGCTCCACTACGGTAATCTCTTTCTTTTTGGCCCCCATAATCCCTTTCAATGATGGATATCGCGGTGTATTCAATCCCGATTGAATGGTTACGCTAGCTGGCAGGGATAAGGATACCCATTGAAACCACCCTGCTTCCAATTCACGTTTCACACGAATTTTCCCATCACCTACTTCTGTAGCCATGACCAAGGATGCGGTGCTCATCCCCATCATTTCACCCATGATGACACCAGTTTGGCCCATACCCATATCATCAGATTGAAGTCCGGAAAAAATAAGGTCAAAATTTTCTGCTTTTAATGTATCAGTAAATTGGCGAGCAGTTACGAGGGGGTCCACCGATCCGGCAGTGTCAGTTTTAATATGGATCGCCCGATCGGCCCCTTTTGCCAACCCTTCCCGAATAACTTTTTGGATGCGGTCCGGCCCGAGACTAACCGCCACTACTTCACCCTCTCCATTCTTTTCTTTAATCTGGAGGGCTTCTTCTAAAGCGTAGTTGTCACTCTCATTCATTATATAGGCAATGCCACCTTCATCTACCCAAGATTGATCCGATTGTATGGGCAGGGGAGATTCAGACCCGGGGACCTGTTTTATAAGTACTGCAATTTTCATAAAATAATATATCCTGCGATTGAGAGTTTAAGATAAAAATATGGTTTAATATTAGACAAAGTTATGGAGGATGGGGAGTAAAAATCAAACGCTATACCGACTGGTCGGTCGAATTTATTTCCTTTGAGGATTATCCGGGATGTCCTAATATGTATCTGTGGATTTCTTGCGGAACATTATTGTACCCAACTTTCTATTCATTCTGGGCACCCTAATTTTGTTGTGGTCGATAAAACGATGGATTGAAAGACGGAAATAAAACCTTTGAATGTAAATAAAGATTGCCGTAGTTTTTAACTTCAGGAATTGAGAGCCCTTGCGAGGCAATTAACTTATTCTTGTTATGAATGAACACATGATTAAATAAATAAAAAATGGAGATGTAATGAAATCAAAATACTTCAAAATCACTTCTATCTTCCTTGCCGGAATTATTGTTTTTTCTGCTTGTGAGGATAAAGATGATAGTCCAAATCTTGGCGATGCCGTTGGTACATGGCAATTAAATTCGCTTACAGGTACTTATGATCGAAAAGTAATTACTAAAACTGGTGTAGAACATTCAGCTGACATATATCCATTAATCGCCAATTGGAAAGATGCAGCAGGATTTGCAGCGGCAACTGGCGCTGATGAAGCTGTAGTTACTGGCGCGACGAACGTTCCACTCGCATCATTTAAAGCCGGCGATAATGCGCCCGGATTCCCAAGAACCGCCGCATTTGATGCGGCAGCTTTGGCAGCCGTGGCAATCTCAATGCAAGTTGAACTACTGGATTCAAAAGCTAAAGATTCTCCTGGCACATACAATGTGAAAGGAACATATCCTTCTCTAAGATTGGATGCAGAAAAATGTAATACATACTTAATGATTCCGCCGCCCCAAATCAATGATACGGGTGATTATACTGTTGATTATAATACTGGAATATTTACCCTGGCTCCTGCTGCATCAGGAGATTATGACCAAGTTCTACCGCCATTCAACGATGGAACATTCAGGGTAAATCGTGAAGTCGAGCCTGCCACTTTTGAATTAGATTTCGTAGATCGCGATGGGCATGACACAAGATACGAAGAAGTACAATCTACATGGAGTGAAGCAGACGACCGGGTGATTTCCGGCTTAGCCGCACTTCCTGTTAACGCTGCTGGTGCATGGGACCCAGCTGCTGATACAGACCCTGTTGCTGAAGCATATATTATGAATGCAGCCCTTGCTTCTTGGGGCGGATACATGACATGGTATGCGTTCAATGTAAGTGCGGAGGCTACAGTCAAAGCCAATGATGTAAAAAATCCCCTTACCGATTTGAATGCTGATGGTGCTATCAATGCAGTTGATATGGTCATTTATATGCATGCAGATAATCTGGCAACCGGTGGCGGAATAACATCTTTTGGTATGCCTTACGCACTTTTGGTCGACAGTTCTAATCCAGCTGCACCTGCGGTTGTAGATGATAGTGCAAGTGATTTTGCTCTTTCCGGCCTTGCAACTGGTGCCGGTGGTAAATTGCAATTCGTTATTAATAAAGGTGTATGTATGCCAGTTAATGAGACTATCGTATTCGATTCTGGTTGGATAGAGGTAGTTCAATAAAAATCTCCGATACCTCGCAAGTGTATCGTTCATAACAGGTGGGGGTGGTCTTCGGATCACCCCCATTTTTTTACAAAAAACTGAAGGTAATAAGATGAGATACATTACTTCGGCAATCTTAATTTGTTTTTCTACACTTTTCTCACAAAATTTTAATCTTTCCGGCACCATTACTGATGCCCAAAATGGGGATCCGCTTATTGGAGCCAATGTAGTCATCTCTAATAAGGACTTTAATACAGGAGCAGCAACCAACTCCGATGGAGAATATACCATTCAGAATGTTCCCCTTGGTGACTATACCCTGAAGGTAACTTATATTGGTTATGAAGATTATGAAGCCCCTATTGCTGTAAATGAGAATTCAGTCAATTTCAATATTCAATTAAATATATCAGCGATCCAACTTCAGGAATACATTGTTACAGCCAGCCGAGGCAGAAGAGAGAAAATCACAGATGCGCCAGCTGCCATATCATTGATCTCTGAATTAAAAATCCGCAATGCCAGCAACCCAAACCTTGGGGACTATTTCAAAAATATTAAGGGTGTTGATTTCACTGCCTCCGGTTTGGACAGTTATAATCTAAGCGCGCGCGGGTTCAACTCTAGTTTCAGCAGCCGTTTACTTACCCTTACCGATGGCAGAATGGCCAATGTTCCTTCCCTTCGATTGATCGCATACAATGTTATTCCCCTTACCTCAGATGACGTAAAGCAAATAGAAGTTGTATTAGGTCCCTCTTCGGCTCTGTACGGTCCCAATGCCCATGCCGGTGTGGTGAACATTATTTCAAAACGGCCCCAAGAATCCAAGGGTACGGTTTTGGGAATAACCGGCGGTACACGTAATTTTTCAAAAGCACAAGTTCGTCATTCTGGTTCTATAGGCAACCTGGGCTATAAAATGTCTCTAGTTCAATTTAACGCCTATGACTGGGAGTATATTGAAGACGATGAGAAAAAAGCCCATTATAAACAATGGCAGGATCGTGATGGAAATGGAGATGAATTAGATGACCTTTTTGAAGATGGCTTAGCCTGGTGGGATGGATGGGACATCAAGGTCGATCGTGATGGAAATGGAACCGTAGATACCACCTATCTAGGATCCGACAATAAAATCTATGATAGAAATGCGGATGGGATAGATGATATTCCACATTTTAATATCAATAATACGCGCTTTGATATTCGTACAGATTATGATTTTTCTCCTGATCATTTTATCAGCCTCAATTACGGCTTTGCCCAAGCCACCAATATTAATATTACGGGGATTGGCAGATATTTAGCCGATGACTGGATTTACCAATTTTTCCAAGCTCGCTGGGTCTATAAGAACTGGTTTGCACAGGCCTATTTAAATACATCATTATCTGGGGATACACGGAATATCCGCACTGGTGGGGTGGTCACGGACCATTCCAAGTTTTTTCATTTCCAGTTCCAGCATAATAAAGATTTTAAATTTTTGGATACGAAGCTGATTTGGGGCGGCGATTATCAGCGTACCATGCCTAAAACATTCGGCACCATCCTCCCTGATGGAACCGGAGGCAACAATCCAATCAGTTATGATGAGGATGGGATTGACAATGATAAAGATGGTGAAGTCGATGAATGGGATGAGCTTCTTGTCACCAATGAATTTGGATTGTACGGCCAGACCCAGTCCAAACTCGGTGATAAATTTCAGTTAATTCTTTCCGGCCGTGTGGATCTTCATAGCGGTCAGCAGAAAGATGGCGGCATTACGTTCCTCGAGGATCCACTGACCGGTGAAACCATGGAGTACTATCCGCAAATCTCACCGAAGGTCGGTCTACTTTACAAACCCAATGAAAATCAAACATTTCGATTGACGGCGGCACGTGCATTTAATACGCCATCCTCTCAAGGATTATATCTGGATGTTCTAGCGGCCCAATATTCGGTTTTCCCTGTAAAAGCACGGGGGAATGCAAATGGATATAACTATACACGGAATGCAAATGGCCAACTCATGATGTTTGATGTGAGAGCCGGTTCACAATCTGAATTCCGTTGGTCCGATATGCCGGAAGGATCCGTCCTATATATCCCTGCTGTTTTGGGTAGATCTGGGCAATTCGTCAATGCTGAAGATTATACCAAGATTAAGCCTGTACGGTCTGAAGAAATTTGGACCTATGAATTTGGGTATGCAGGATTTATCGGCAAAAAAACCCGTGCTACATTTGATTTTTACTACAGTACGTATAGTGATTTTGTCAGTGACCTAACTTGGGTCACACCCGTTGTCTTGGACACATCTGCTGGTTTTTACTCTGTAGATAATCCTGACCCAAAAATACTTGGTTTTATTCCCACCGCTCAACATAGCGGCATCAAGGATGGAGGCGATGGCATTCCAGGATATTACTATGTTAAATATGGCACATCCGTTTGGTCATCAGTCATACCCAGTGGCTGGTGGCAACGACCTATTGAACAACGGAATGGAACCTCTCTGCATATTGTGAATGGCGATACATTGGGTGCATGGTGGACCGATGACCAAACCGATTTTGACTATCCTGTAGAGCTCATGCTTACCAATATAAACTATGGCGCTGTTTCACTTTGGGGCATGGATGCGAGTATTTACACCTTTATTACACCCAAAATTTCAGCAGACATTAATTTTTCATTTTTGGGCAAAACGCGGTTTTGGAATTTTCTCACCCGGTCTTATGACCCTATCAATGCACCAAAATATAAGGTGAATGCAAAGGTGGCCTATACGGCAGAGCAGGGATTTCATGGCAATCTGGGGTTTCGATATATTCCCGAATTTGAATGGTCCGCCGGTGTGCATTATGGCATCATCGATCAATATCTTGTATTTGATACTATGGTGGGATATCGATTTGCCGAAAAATATGACCTCATTCTCAATATCAATAATCTGAATGGGGATATACACCGTGAAATTATTGGTGGACCGAAATTAGGTCGCCACATTACCCTGAAGCTCAACGCTCGGTTTTAATTAAGAGCAAAATTACCCTTTTCAAAAAAGAAAATCCCCGTTATAATGCGGGGACTCTTCTTTACCCTAAACCAAAAGCAGGACCGTCGGAACCCTGGGAGCGGGGGAACAACCAGTCTTCTTTATATAACGGTCCTGCCAAAATATCATTGAAAATTTATCCCTGCATTTCTCGTCGGTCAAGTCTTTTTTAATGGGAAAGATTTCCTAATTTCTACCATGCTTGAATCCCTAATTCAACTGGATAAAGCCATCTTTCGGTTTTTTAACAGCACAACAGCCAACCCTATCTTTGATTGGATTATGCCCATTATAACCAATCAAAATATTTGGGCAATTCCCATATTGGGCATCCTCATATTCTTGGCCACCAAGGGCGGTCGCCGTGGGCAAATCACTGCCGTCATCCTTATCATTGCATGTGGATTGGCTGATTATACGTCTGCATCCATATTGAAACCATTTTTTGGCCGTCTCCGACCCAGCCATGAGATGTTAGACGGGATTCGTATTCTCATGGGCAAAGGGGGTAAATATGGGTTCGTATCCTCCCATGCAGCCAACATTTATGCAGCCGCAGTTGTATTCGGATACTTTTACCCTAAACATAAAATTCTATATTTCTCCATTGCTGCAGCGGTGGCATTCAGTCGGGTATATGTAGGGGTGCACTACCCCGGAGATATTATTTTTGGCGGATTGTTGGGCTACGGCCTTGCCTGGTCTGTGCTCAGCCTATGGGTTATAATTAAAATGAGAGAATTAAAAAAAGGAAAAGACTGGGTCCGATATTAGTTCGGCAATGATCCTTCCGGCGGGGCAACAGGATAGTCCCCAAAGCCATCTTGACTTGGCGCAGAAATTTCACCATTCTGCTGTTCGAACTTTTTAATATTATCTCCCAGTGCAGCCAAAAATGCTTTGGCGTGCTGAGGGGCCATAATTACCCTTGAATGGACCCGGGCTTTGCTCACGCCGGGTAAAATCTTTGTAAAATCCATGACAAACTCAGCCGGTGAATGTGTCACCACCACAAAGTTGGCATATTCACCTTCACTCACATCCTGAGTCAGTTCAATATTAATTTGCTGGACGTTTTTATTTTCTTCCATGATTATTTCTTATTGCTGTTTGGGTTTTTAAAATCGCGCTGATTGAAGTCTTCCCATTCTTCTTCAATACCTTCAAAATCTTCATATCCTTTGATTTCTTCATCTTCCGCTTTTTGCTTATACATTTCTATTTCGGTTTCATATAAGCTAAAGATATCTTTTTTCTTTTCGAATTCAGCAGGATCTACATCTTCTTCATCGTCCGGTTCTAACCGCTCTACATCTTCACTATATACTTTTTGATCAAAGAAATCCAAATCTTCAACCAAACCGTTGGCCATGAGAAACTCAAGGAAGTCTAAAAACTTCCGATCTTTTAAATCTGTTTTACAGTTTTTGCATGTCAGCGATTCCCTAATATCAATTTCTTCAAGTGTCGCTTCGCATACAGGGCAGATTATACCTTCTAACATTAATTTTTTCCTCTAAAATGGGAAACGAATATAATCGGAGCGTAGCCACTCGGCAATGTTTTTTCAGCGTTCATTTTGCAAATATTTTAATAATGATTTTTCTGCGAAAGAGAGGGATTTCCCCCGTCTCTTTTTTACATGATATGCAGTTTCAAGAAACTTGTCAAGCAATACTTTTCGGTGACGGCCATTTACGTACCATGTAAAGGGACGTATCGTCTTGGGCGGAAATCCATCCGTAGCGATCATTGCACCTGCCCCAATTAGCGTTCCTGTGTTCAATACGGTTCCTATGGCTGTTTTTACATGATCACCTATAAAACAACCCGCGTGGATGGATCCTGTATTTACATTTTTTCCATTGACCTGAACGGACACTTTTGTATAATTATTTTTTAAATTGCTATTGATGGTGCCGGCACCCAGATTAACCCACTCGCCTAAAACAGCATCACCGAGGTGACCATCGTGCACTTTATTGGTATAACCTTGAATCATAACCGTATCCACCTCTCCCCCAATTTTACAATTGGGACCAATGACGGAATTTTTGATTTGCGTCAGAGGTTTAATCATGGTGTCTTTCCCAATATATAGAGGACCTTCTAAATATGTCTGACCGTGAATTGTTGCACCATCATCAATAATGACAGGCCCTTTTTCTGAATTAATCAACGCCATGGGCTGGATAACAGCATTACCTACAAATACTTGGCTTTTATTAATAAATGAAACATTTGAAAATACCGATGGGGTTACCGGTTTACCTCTATTTCTTGCCTCGAATGAAATGGATTGAGGCATTTGATCTAGAATATGCCAGATATATTGACAATAAGTGGCGCTTACGGCCATTTTATTATTCCCGGCTGGATTGGTGTGAACAGGCCCCCCCTTTTTTAACCATCCATTCCCTTCTTTCGCTAATAGATTTGCGCCCACAATCTTATGATTCAAATAATAAATTGCATTTTCGTTTTGTATCAATTCGGATATATCATGATCCCATATCACATTGCCCAATAGCCATAAACCATCCATTACTGATTTAGGATTGACTGTACAATCGGGATATCGTTCTGCTGTTACTTTTGCCAGTTCATCGCGAACAAAAAGGGAAATGGCCGCATCGGGGAATTGGGATTGGATTTGATCAAAAAAAGTACCGGCGCCAATTCGGATATCAAAGCTGGCTCGTGTTGAGGTCAATGGATCTAAATCCCTAGCATATTGATCTTCATAAATATAAATCTGCATTAGATATCCAAAATTTGGAATATTTCCTTAAATCCACTTTCTGCTAATTCTTCACCTTTTCTTTTCACCATAATATTGTAATAGGCTTCCCCATCTTCACTATAAAATCCGATTTTTAGCTTGGATGTAATTGTTTGGCACAATGTGGCGGAAACAGGTGCAAAGGATTGATTTAAATCCAATACTGCATCGACTTGAATCCGCTGACAGGACCATATCAATTCTTTGCCCGGAAGACCCCATCGGTTCAAATCATTTTCTGAATAGAGAATGAAATCATGATAATCGCTTAAATCTAATAAGTTTCCAATCTGGGCAGGACCGATAATTCGCATCTGGTTCACACCCATGGGGCCCAATGCATTTCGCATGGTTTGTACAAACCGTCTCGCCAAATCAGATTCTATACTCTGCTCCGGTAATATAATGAGAAACCGGCCCGGCGATTGGCCTCTATTGGATAAGGCCATAGACTGATCGCTTAAATGCTCTTTACCTTTAAGGCGGTGCCACCATAATGCGGCTTTGGTTTTCTTTGAAAGTTCCATAGGTCGTAAGATGAAATTCTTCTGCTTTCTATTCAAGCCGAAAATAGTATTAACTTTGCCAACTCTTGAAAGGATAAAATTACGTGAGTGTAGGAAAAAAAATGTTGTGGGGCGGCCTGGGCTGGGCCCTAGGCGGACCGATTGGCGCCATCATCGGATATTCACTGGCAGGAATGACAGGTCAGGCCGGCGGAGCCTATGGGAGTGCTTATCAGTCCCGAGGATATCCTCAAACGCAACCGGGAGATTTCATTGTATCATTGCTAGTCCTATTTGCTTCGGTCATGAAGGCGGACAAACAAATGCTGAAATCAGAATTGGATTATGTAAAACAATTCTTAGGTAAACAATTCAGCCAAAACCATGTCCGAGATTTCATGACCCTGTTTAAAGATATAGTAAAGCAGGATTATCCATTAAGAGACGTATGTCGCCAAATTGTTCGCTCTATGGATCATCCCAGTCGATTGGAATTGGTTCATGTTTTATTTGGATTGTCCAAGGCCGATGGGCATGTTCATGCAGATGAAGTAAAAGTGATTCACACCATTGCACGCTATTTAAATATTAATGAACATGATTATGAATCCATCCGTGCCATGTTTTTCAAAGATACCCTTTCTGATTATACCATTTTGGAAGTAGATCCTTCTGCTTCAGATAGTGAAGTAAAAAAAGCATATCGAAAAATGGCCACCAAATATCATCCGGATAAAGTGGGTCATCTTGGGAAAGATTTAATTAGTTTGGCTGAAGAAAAATTCAAAGCAGTGAGTGATGCCTATCAAAATATTAAAAAAGAGCGGGGCATAAATTAATGGCTGAAAAGGCCGGAAAATTCCCATTCAAACGGGGCATCTATCCTAATATGTATCGGGATAGACTCTGGACCATACGCCAATATGCCGGATTCACTTCTGCAGAAGAATCGAACCAGCGATATCGATATCTTTTGGATCAAGGTATGTCGGGACT
Source organism: Fidelibacterota bacterium UBA6630 (assembly GCA_002455835.1). Classification (GTDB taxonomy): domain Bacteria; phylum Fidelibacterota; class Marinisomatia; order Marinisomatales; family TCS55; genus TCS55. The sequence goes on from DKLW01000070.1 coordinate 34,503, forward strand.
TTCAGTGGCGTTTGATCTTCCTACCCAAATTGGTTATGATTCCGATCATCCAATGGCAGAAGGTGAAGTGGGCAAAGTGGGTGTACCCATTTCCTCCATTCGGGATATGGAAAATCTATTCAAAGATATTCCATTGGATCAAGTATCCACATCCATGACCATTAATGCCACTGCGGCCACATTATTGGCCCTCTATATCGTAACGGCAGAGAAAAATGGTATCTCTGCGGATAAACTTCAAGGCACTATCCAGAATGATATATTAAAAGAATATATAGCACGAGGGACCTACATCTATCCGCCGGAGCCATCCATGCGGTTGGTAACAGATGTATTTGCTTTTTGCGCAGACCATGTGCCCAAATGGAATACGATCTCCATTTCAGGATACCACATTCGAGAAGCAGGATCCACCGCTGCTCAAGAAATTGCCTTTACCCTAGCTAACGGCATTGCATACGTACAAGCCGCTATAGACAAAGGATTAAAAGTGGATGCTTTTGGAAAGCGGCTTTCTTTCTTTTTCAATGCACATAATGATTTTCTCACAGAGGTGGCCAAATTCCGTGCTGCACGTAGCCTTTGGGCCAAGATTATGAAAAATCGATTTGGGGCGAAGGATGAAAAAGCCATGATGTGCCGAATTCACACCCAAACAGGAGGATCTACCCTCACGGCCCAACAAGTGGACAATAATGTCGTACGGACAACCATTCAGGCTTTATCGGCTGTATTGGGGGGTACTCAGTCTCTCCATACCAATGCCTTTGATGAGGCGTTGGCTTTGCCCACAGATCATTCCGTTAAGTTGGCTCTACGGACTCAGCAAGTCATTGCCCATGAGTCAGGTGTTACAAATTTTGTAGATCCATTTGGCGGCAGTAATGTGATAGAAAAACTCACTTCCAAATTAGATGATGAAGCGTGCACCATCATTGAAGAAATGGATCGAATGGGCGGTGCCATTTCGGCCATTGAATCCGGGTGGGTGCAAAATGCAATTGGCAAAAGTGCCTATACCTATCAACAATCAGTGGATAATAAAAATCAAAAAATTGTGGGTGTAAATAGCTTTGAAGATGATGATGAAGCTGAAGCTGATCTCCAACAGATCAATCCAGACTCCGTCAAAAATCAAGTGGATAGAGTAATTGCATTAAAACAAGAACGGGATAATGGGGCCGTCCAATCCAAGTTAAATGCATTAAAATCTGCAGCAAAATCAGATGAAAATATTATACCGGCTATCATTGATTGTATCAGGTCGGAATGTACTTTAGGGGAAGTTGCAGATGGGCTACGATCTTGTTTTGGAGAATATTAAAAAGTAAAGTTATTTTTATTTTATTAAAAATTATTTGCCCTTAGTATATAGGGTGCAGAATGACCCGATTTTTTATTTATTGGGATACATTCGCATGGCGAATCCATTGGATTAAAATAAATATCTTAATAAATACTTCCTCTAAAAGGACGATATTATGAAAAAACTAACTATTCTCTTTTTATCACTATTTATCATTTCATGTGGTAAACAGACTGCACCGCCATTGGAATTGCAAGATACAAATGCAGTTGATAATACGGCTGATGTTGAACGTGAAGAACTCCCGGCACAGCCTGAGCCTACATTTGCCGCCGAACCGGTTGAACCGGATTACGGTCCTGCGCCAGAACCAGATCCTGTCGTAACTGCAGATGTAAAAGATGAACTGCGCATCGAACCCATACTATATGAAGATTTTGCCTGGGAAAAACACATGATTAATCCCGGTGATTTTCTGGTTAAAATTGCAAAAGAAGAGTATGGAGACTTCCGATTATGGAAACATATCTATGCCTGGAATAAAGATGAAATTGGCGACAATCCCAATATGATTTACCCCTACACATTTTTGAATCTCCAGCGGGAACGGCTCAAAGCAAAAACAGCTGAACCTACATTTACAGAATACACAGTTCAACCCGGAGATAATCTCTGGAATATCGCCGGCAAACGTTATGGCGACGCCAAGTCTTGGATCATTGTTCTCATGGATAATGAAAAAACCATTAAAGCGAGTGCCGGCGTATTGAGCCCAGGCATGACGCTAAGACTACGGAAGATACTGGACCCTAACGCTTAATCACGAATGCTGTTTACCAACCTGGTGCAGGCCAACCTGAAAACCAGGACACTTGGTCAACAGATTGAATACTACACACGGCTGGAATCCACCAATTCCGAAGCCTGGGAAATCATTGATGAGGGCGCCCAATCGGGCGCCCTTGTTGTTACTGACAATCAATTTCAAGGTAAAGGCCGTTTAGACCGCACCTGGTTTTCAGCAGCGGATAAAAGCCTTACCTTTTCTCTCCTCCTTTTCCCCGATCTAGACGCCCACCTTTATGGGTGGCTCCCCATTTTGGCTGGACTGTCTGTTCACCAAGCTCTAAAGCAATTTGATACGAATGTAAAACTCAAATGGCCTAACGACCTTATTCTGTTGGGGAAAAAAGTGGGCGGTATTTTATGTGAATCGAAAGTAAAGCAGCAACGGCTACATGAAGTAGTCATCGGTGTTGGACTGAATGTAAATGAAACAATAGATGATATGCATGAATCACTCCAGTCCAGAGCAACATCCATGCATATTCAATCGGAAAAGTTTTATCAGCGCGAACGGATTCTAGCGGAAATATTAAACTGGATGGAGCCCTTAATTGACGGTCTACCCAATAATATTGATATAATTCAATCTCAATGGGAGGACGCTTGTAGCCATTTGAATCAGACTGTTCAATTTTATCATGGAGAGAAAATTGTTGAGGGACTATTCACATCTTTGGGTGAAAGTGGATCTGCGGTATTAAATGCGGATGGGGCAGAAAAAATATTTCACTCTGGGGAAATCAGCTGATTAAAGCCGATATCTGGGCGATACCTTTATATTGACATCAAACCCCTGAAATTCACTTTTTAGATCCCCTTCCATTGCCTGAGAACAGGCCACAATATCCCCTTGGCTCATACCCACCTTTACATTGATGCCAAACAAGATAGCATGATGATTTTCGGTCTCTACAACACGAATGTCATGAATGTCTGTAATTCGTTCATCACCAGACCAATTTTTATCTAAAAAATCCTGTACCTGTTTCACTAATGGATTTCTAGGATAAACCGGATCCACATGAATCGTCGGCTCTATCCCCAATGCGCCTGTTAAACGGGCTTCCACCCTTTCTGAAATATCGTGTGCTTCTACGTTGGTTTTATCTGCATCAATTTCAATATGGACACTTACAAATTTGTCATGTCCATAACTATGCACTACAATATCGTGAGCGCCCAACACCCCTTCTACACTTATAATAATTTGGCGAATAGCATCCACTTCTTCAGATGCAGGAGGCTTGCCGATGAGATCATCCACTGCATCTTTGGCAATTTCATATCCGGTGAAAATTAAAAATAATGCCACACCCAACCCGGCCCAACCATCCATAGCGGGATAGCCATAATTACCGGCGATGAGGGCCAACACCACCAAGAGACTTGAAATAGCATCAGTCCTGTGGTGCCATGCATCGGCGTGTAAGGTCCCGGATGCAATTTTGGATGAGAGAAATTCTGCATAACGGGCTGTGATTTCTTTTAAAAGAATCGTAGCGCCTAACACAATAATCATCCACCACTCAGACGATACCGGTTTAGGGTCTTGAATTCGATGGATCGCCTCCTGGATAAATTCAATCCCCGCCACCACCAGTAGGATCGCAATAATGAGGGTGGCAATATATTCGGCTCGGCCATGTCCGTAAGGGTGTTCCACATCTGCCGGCTTTTCGGACTGCTTAAATCCCCAAATGACTACACTTGAAGAGATTACATCCGAAAGGGTATGGATTGCGTCTGCGATCACACTGACGGCGCCTACCATGATTCCAATGACGAGCTTCAAAATAAAAAGTAATCCATTGACGAGGACAGATACCCATCCCTGGAATACGCCTATCTTCAAACGGTATGACTGAGCCGACCCTTTATTTTGTGGGACAAACTTTTCTGTGATGGATTTAAACATGGTTTAATCTATGATTTGCATATACTAATAATGACTTTAGAAATTAAGGATTGGAAAGGTGTAGTTTCAAAGGAACGAAAAAGATTAATTATTTATGACCAAAAAGTGAATTTGAATTATGAAAACAATGACCTACAAACAACTGGGTGGTGCTTGTAATCAAGAATTTCATGCGGAAAAGTTTGATGTAATATTAGATTTGAGTAAAGCACATGTCATAGAGATGTTTTAATGCTTGTTTTTGTGGGATTATTTTTTTGAAAAATACGGTAAAACCATAATGCTATTTTATTTTTTGGAAAATTCTTCCTACATTGAACTATATCATCGGGGATTAACAAACCGAAAAGCAGGTTCTAATGAATAAAATAATGAAACCAAAAATTTGGCTTATAATTCTTGCATTAATGCATCTATTTATGGGAGTAATTGGTGGCTACATAACAAATGGCGGAAGTATAGAGAATCTCTCAGTATTCCTCTATTTGGGAATTGTTTCCATATATCTACTTTATGTAGCATTTATGACTGAAGGTCAAACTCAAGCTCGATTAGCAGTAGTTTTATGTGCTCCCATGGTAACTTGGTTTATTATTGGATTTATAATGAAACTTGAAATTTATGGAGTTCCAGTAGCAGAAATGCCGAGTGGTTTGTTACCACTTACACTATGGTCATTACCAGCATTAACTGGCATTATGAATTGGAATTCTGATTAAAGTTACTCACCAGCATTTATCATTTACATTATATCAAAAAAAGCCCTGTATTTGCAGGGCTTTTTTATTTGAGGTGAATTTATTTTTTATTAGTCGTAAGCGACCAAACCCGTTACATCCTGTCCCAAGATCAGAGTATGCATCTCATGGGTCCCTTCATAGGTATAGACCGATTCAATATTGGTCATGTGCCGCATAATAGGATAATCTTCTGTAATACCGTTCGCCCCTAAAATTCCCCGGGATATGCTGGCGATGTCCCTGGCAAACTCACAATTGTTCCGCTTCGCCATGGATACCTGCTGAAAGGTCATATTACCTTCATCTTTTAGTCTTCCTAAACGATAAACCAATAATTGTGCTTCAGTGATTCGGGTAACCATATCTGCAAGCTTTGCTTGTGTGAGCTGGTAGCCGGCGATGGGTTTGGAAAATTGTTTCCGCTCTTTGGAATAATCCAAAGCTGTGTTGTAGCAATCCACTGCGGCGCCCACCATTCCCCAGGAAATACCATACCGAGCTTGTGTGAGACAACTCAAGGGACCTTTTAATCCTTCAATTTTCGGGAGACGTGCCGAATCAGGTACGCGTACATTTGTCATGGATAGTTCAGACGTGATGGATGCTCTTAAACTCAATTTCCCATGAATATCGCTGGATGTGAATCCATCCATTCCTTTTTCAAGTAAGAAGCCACGGACAATGCCTTCTTCATCCCGAGCCCAAACCACCGCTACATCGGCCAATGTACCATTCGTAATCCACATTTTATTGCCGTTGATGATCCAGTCGTCGCCACCCCGTTTGCATCGTGTGGCCATACCACCGGGGTTAGAGCCAAAGTTCGGTTCTGTCAATCCAAAACAACCAATTTTTGTACCGGCGCCTAAACTGGGAAGCCATTTGGCTTTTTGTTCGTCCGAACCGTAAGCGTGGATGGGATACATGACCAAGGCACCCTGCACACTAGCAAAGGACCGCAGTCCTGAATCGCCCCGTTCTAATTCATGAAGGATGAGTCCGTAAGCCACATTGCTCACACCGGCACCGCCGCTTTCTTCCGGCAGGGATGAACCCATAAAGCCCAATTCACCCAATTTGGGGACCAGTTCCATAGGGAAGGTGGCATTCTCATAGTGTTCATTAATGACGGGCATAAATTCCGCTTTCACGAAATCATGGGCCGTTTGTTGGATCAGTAATTCTTCTTCGGTGAGAAGATCAGTTATATTGTAAAAATCGGGGCCGAATTGTTTCATGGTTTTCCTTTAAAAATTGGGGTGGAAATTACACCTTAATTCCCAATGATTGTGCATGCGAAATGAGCTCTTCATCAGTCCAGTTCACTTTTTCAGGATGGGATTTGATGAGATTTAGAATGGTGTCTACATCCTGATTTTTCAAGTTAAACCCAAGTGACTCAAATTTGTTTTCGATGGCTGCTTTACCGGTGTATTTATCAATAACCAATGTTCGTGTTCTGTTCAAAGATTCAGGAGACATAGCTTCGTAAGATCTAGGATCTTTCACCATGGCTTTTACATGCAGTCCTGCTTTGTGGGAGAATGCATTTTTACCAGTGACGGGTTGATTGTCACCTGCGCTTAATTTGGAAAAATTTGTCACCAGATTCGAGAGTTCCGGGATTATTCTCAATTCCCAATCGCCATTCACTTTGTAGAGATTCACCAATGCAGTAATCACTTCCGCAAGTGGTGGAAGCCCGCACCGTTCGCCCAATCCATTCACCGCTACATCCACACATTGCGCGCCTGCTTCCGACGCAGATAACGCATTTGCTGTGGCCATGCCAAAATCATTATGGCAATGAAAATGAACAGGGATATCCAATTCTGCCGTGATTCGTCCAACCAATTCCTTCGTTTTGGATGGCATGAGACACCCAACCGTATCCGCTAGGCTAAATCGATCAGCCCCACAGGATTGAACCAATTGCCCCACTTGTACCAAAAAATCAATGTCAGTTCGGCTGGCATCTTCAGCTGTAAAGCGAAGATTCAGTCCTTTATCTTTTCCATATTTCACAGCTGTTTCGATGCGCGTCAGTGCCGTTTTTCGGTCCACATTAAATTTATGTTTCAGGCTGATAGGTGATGTACCAAAGAAGATGCCCATCCAGGGAACGCCAATGGCGACAGCATCATTTATATCGGATTTTGTAGCGCGACCGTGAGCCATTTTTTTGGCGTTTAGTTCAAGACCATTCAACACGTCCACTGCTTCATACACATCAGGAGACACAGCAGGATGCCCCAATTCAATAAAATCAACACCGAATGCATCCAGCCGTTTGGCCAATCCAATTTTTTGATCCAATGTAAAAGAGACACCGGGCGTCTGCTCCCCTTCCCGAAGGGTGGAATCTAGAATTTCTATTTTTCGGTTTGTTAGCACACGATTTTTCTCTGGTCTGCCATCCCCATTGAAATTAAAAAGGGATCGGATTTTTGCAGTTTTGAAAATGTGGGTTTAGACTCTACATCCAGCCAGTTATTCTCGATCATAATCTGACCGATGGATCCACCCAATGTATTTCCTGGACCGAGCAGTACAATTTTGTCCGGACAGAATTCTTTCATGGCCACCGTAATTGCGGACGTAAAATCATAGGCTTTCGTCACTTGATGTCCCAATGTGTATTGATGAAGTTCGGATATATCAGTGGAAAAAGATGACCAAATACGTCCCCGGCCATCTATCAAGGGAATCGATGGTTTTTGAAATAATGATGATGGTAATACACCCATTCCTTTTGCGGACACATCTTTCATGAGTGGTGTATGGAATGCAGCGTGAAAGGTAAGCTGAAATGGATATTTATCATCGGTGGGCAATTTTTTCAAAAGGATGTCCAAAGCGGATTGTTCGCCGCCTATCACCACACAACCCCCGAGATAAATAGACACATGGGCACCGGATTTCTCAACTTCGCTCAAAACCATTTCTTTTTTGGATTCGTCCAATTTCCAATTCTCATCTACGATTGGATAAATGATTTGCCCTCCTATAATTCCGCCTGTCATCATAGAGCCCATAGTATGAATCAGGTGATAAGCATTTTCTTGCGTCATGGCACCGCCCAGAGCCAAAGCAATATACCAACCCATTGAATTCCCCGTAATGGCCACAATCTCATATTTGGATTGGTCGATGGAAAGAAAATCGGTAAAACTACAGGCATAGATGAGCGGTGATGCATGCTCCCCTGCCATATGGACTTTCGCTTTGAATGGTTGGGCATCTAATTCAGTGAGTGTGGGCAGTCCTGCGGATGTGCGTTGGGCGTCCATCCAATCAATCTGTTCTTTAGCCGGCGCGCCATTGGCTTTAAGGTAGCCAGACGTTTCGCGAGTGTATGTCCCCCGCCCGGGACAAATAATAACGATTCGCTGTTTATCCATTTACCAACTCCAAGGCATGTTCGATGATGGATTCTTTGCTCGGCAAGGTTACTGTGGTAGCCACCCCCAAAGAAATGAAACTGTCTTCTGCTGCGTGTAGTTTCAACTTCAATGGCTTCTCGGATTCGCTCACCAATCGGGCTAAAAGACCTTCTCCATGGCAGCCGGTTCGACGGCATTCATCTACAATCAGTACATTCTCGCAAGTGCCAATCGCTTTCATCAATTTGGGCATATCAATGTCCGAAAGCCACAGCAGATTGATCACCTTGATCTTTTTCTTCAGCTTTTTCTCTAATTCTTTTTGGGCTTGAAGTGACAAATATAATCCATTCCCATAGGTGATAATTGTGAGCGCTTTCCCTTTTCCATATGTGGCAAATTCGCCCACAGGGATTTCTTCCTTCACATCTGGATACTCAAAATTCCATTTCCCGTCCTTTGACTCATGCAGATCTTTCGTCATGTATAATGCAATGGGCTCCACAAAAACCACTACACGTCCATTCTCATGGGCTTCACGAACGGCGGTCCGAAGCATCTTGGTCGCATCGGCACCGTTGGACGGCACCGCTAAAATCACACCGGGAATATCTCGAAAAATTGCCAACGAATTGTCATTATGATAATGGCCACCGAAGCCTTTTTGATAAGCGAGTCCCGGCACACGAAGCACCATAGGATTGGTAAATCGTCCTTCAGAGAAAAAGGGCAGTGTGGCTGCTTCACCGCGAAGTTGATCTTCTGCATTGTGGAGATAGGCTAAGAACTGAATTTCCGGAATGGGGATGAATCCGTTATGACCAAAACCGATCCCAAAACCGATGATAGATGTTTCGTCTAGTGGACTGTTAAACACACGACGAATACCGTATTGTTTATAAAGATCCGCCGTTACATGATAAACCCCACCCTTTTGAGCAACATCTTCACCAAAGACCAATGTGTTTTCGTATCGAAGTAAAATATCAGATAGAGCATAATTGATGAGTTTTGCCATGTGTTGGGGCTGATCCATCCGTTTGAATTCTTTCCCAAATAATGCTGCCCGTTCCTTTTTGGTTGGATATTTTGGAGCTATTCTTTCAATCTGGTTTTCAGTGATAGATGCCATCACATCTTCAACTGTCTCTAATTTTGGGCGAAGGGTGACTGCATCAAATACATGGTTCACTTGGGCACGGGATGAGTCATAAAGTTCTACAATATCATCTGCAGACAGACATCCATTCTCTATGAGAATCCGTGCCGAATGAAGGAGTGAATCGTTGAATTCGGTTGCTTCAATTTCTGAAAGTGATTTGTAGCCCGCTTCCACATCGGACCCAGCGTGGCCCATGAGCCGTACCGTTTTCATATGAAGAAATATAGGCGAGCGATTGATTCGGCAATCATGATCTGCCAGTCGGGACTTGATCATGAGATCAATGAGATGAAGCCCATCCATTTGGATGTAATCGATCCCGTGGCGATTATTAAAATTTTGCTCGATCCATTTGTCATCAGTTGGGACTGAAATCCCTGTACCGTTATCTTCACAAATAAAAATTATGGGGGCGTGACCGCCCTGGCTGGTAACCCAACTGGCGGTGTTGAACCCACTCAAGGCCGTGGCGTGGTTGGCGCTGGCATCCCCAAAACTGCAAAGCACAATACTATTACCTTTGAGCTCTCTTTCCTGAATATCCAAATCTTTGGCTCGATCGATAGAAAAAGCCGTACCCACTGCTTTGGGTACATGACTGGCAATGGTACTGGTTTGGGGTGGAATGTTGAGTTCTTTGCTCCCCAAAACTTTATGTCTGCCACCACTGATGGGATCTTCTGACGACGCCATGAAAGATAGGGCCATGTCATAGATGGGTGTGGTGCCGGCGACTTGCTTGGACCGCTCTATAAAAAATGGTCCACTGCGATAATGAAGAAATGCCATATCCGTAAATGGAAAAACGTGGCCAAACACGGCATTCCCTTCATGGCCGGCGCTACCTATGGTGTAGAAACATTTCCCTTCATCTTTTAGAAGTCGGGCTTTCAAATCCATTTGTCGGCTCAAGACTTGGGACTCAAATATGGAGATTAAGTCCGCCGATTTAATATTGGTCTGGGATAGGGTTAAGTTTGTCCGAGCCGGGGGCAGATTGCCTGATTTCACGAATTGAGTGAAATTGGCGTCGATGACTTCTGCTCGATTAAATAGTGACATAGTTTAAATAGTGTCCAGATACTTACATGTTAATGGAATCTGAACACGATTATACTCAAACACGTGAACACTTATTTTAGAGAGAGTAGCTTTTCTTTAAACTCCCGGAGTTCCCGCACATTTCCAATCTCAATTTCACCAGATTCCCATTTCAATCGGAAATCTTCTTCTGAATCAGATCCACCCTGTTTTTGATATAGGGGATAAATATCTGCATCTTCCCGCGGTTTATTGTGATGAAATGTCGCTGTCAATTGATAGGCCACATCTTCGTTAATATCATCAATGACACGATCGGGTAACGTCCGCTCCAATAAACTTTGTTCGATCCGTGAAAAGCGCATGCCTTTTACTACGTAATCCTGATACGCTTCCCAAGCGAATGGAGCCACTGCTTTCACTGATTCTGCCATGGCATCGGAGAATACACGAATTTCATATTGGGCGTGACTGTCGGAACGAAGTCCAATAAAATGTAAGAGATTGTGGAGATCATTCTTCCAATACCATTCGGTGTAGAGATTAACAGGCAGAATAGAACGAGCCAACTCACGGGCCACACCCGCTTCATTCAATTCGGAATAAATGGCAAATGACCGTTCAGAGATTTCTTTGAAATAATCTTGCACTTTTTGTTTCAATTCTACAGGCACTTCTCCACCACGACCTTGTTTATTCAATGCACTCTGAAATTCAATATGGTCCGGATCAGGGTAATAGAATTCATCTCTTGCTTCAGAGTAACGGAGTGAATATTCATTAATGTTTGCAGTGCGGTGGCGGACCCATTGCCGCGCTACAAAGATCGGCATCTTGCAATGGAATTTGAATTCCACCATTTCGAAAGGTGTTGTATGACGATGGCGCATAAGATATCGGATGAGTCCACGATCCTGGGAAACTTTAGACGTCCCTTTTCCGTAACTTACTCGTGCGGCCTGCACGATGGCATCATCTCCACCCATGGCATCCACGAGCCGGACAAAGCCTTTATCTAAACATTTGATTGCATCGTCTGGTATTTGTGACATTTCTAATTATTTCCTGTCAAAATTTTATAAGTCTTGTCTACTGTGTTTATTTCGCCGGCAACTAGACCTGGAGAAATTAAGGTATTTTTTTGATTATATAGTCTTTGCTCGTTATTTAAATCGATTAATTTCCCGCCCGCCTCATTAATAATACAATTTCCTGCGCAAATGTCCCATTCATTTTTGGGTCGAAGTGATGCAAAAATGTCAGCTTTTCCTGCGGCGGTGAGTCCCAGTTTATAAGCCACAGATCCAACAGATCGAAGTTCGCCAAATGTACCATCATAAAGCGACCACAATCCACGGCGTGTTTCAGAGCGACTGTTCAAGATCACCATATCGCCTACATCATTTTTCGTGGCACAACGGATGGGTTCATCATTTAAAAAAGCACCTCCTCCTTTGGCGGCAGTGAATGTTTCTTTCGTTACTGGATTAAATAGCACACCAACAACAGGCTCACCATTTTCTACCAAGGCAACACTCACCACAAAATGGGGAACGCCTTCTACAAATTCTTTTGTGCCGTCCAACGGATCCACTACCCAAACTCGATCTTTATCTAACCGATCGGGGGAATCCACTGTTTCTTCGGATAACCAGCCATAGTTAGGCCGGGCTTCCGTAAGAATGTTTTTCAGGCAAGCATCGGCGGCATAGTCCGCAGTGGTTACAGGGTTATGATATCCTTTGTCTTTGATCTCATAGTCCGCTTTATAATAGTTTAATATCAGTGCGCCGGCTTCAAGGGCGGCTTCTTGCGCTAATTTTAATTCAGAATTCATGGGACGGAAATTAGGTAATCTATATTATGTCACCTTAACTTTTATAGGTTAAATCAACCCAAACTATTGGAGAAATTAAAGTATTTTTACATTTTGTTAATAATCACTTGCGCTAAAGTATCGGGATTCAGGATGAGAAAAGTACCATCCACTCACGGAAGCAGCGGGATACATGGCGCGACTTTCTGTCAACGTAATACCTGTATTTTCCTCAACATTAAGTAAAGCCCAAATCTTGTCCTTTTCTAAATGATCCGGACATGCTGGGTATCCCGGCGCAGGGCGAATGCCTTGATACTTTTCTTTAATCAATTTTGCATTATCTAATGTTTCATCTGCAGCATATCCCCAGAATTCTTTTCGGACACGCTCATGTAATCTTTCAGCAAATGCTTCCGCCAATCGATCCGCCAATACCTTGGCTATAATGGCATTATAATCATCGAACTGATCTTCATATTCTTTCACTATAGATTCCAACCCATGGCCAGTCGTAACGGCGAAAGTCCCAATAAAATCATTTTTTGGTGCAATAAAATCAGCCAAGGAATAATTTGTACCATTGGCGCCTTTATCTACCATTTGTCTTGCGAAATTAAATGCCACATCACCCGTGACGACCGATTCATCTTTTGCTTGGGCCGGATGAATGCCTATCACCCCTTTGGCTGTGAGTAATTTATCGGAGATAATTCGATCCAATAGGTTTTGCCCATCATCAAATAATTTTTGGGCTTCATTGCCATACTTTTGATCTGATAAAATTTTAGGATATGTACCTTTCAATTCCCAGGCATGGAAAAATGGAGACCAATCAATATAATCCACCAATTCTTCTAATGGATAATCTTCAAATACTTTCACCCCCTGAACATCCGGTGTAAATGGTTGGTAATTATCCCAATCTATTTGATGTTTTCTCTCTCGAGCCGTCTCAATGGATAGGGGAGATTTAGTTATCTTCTTTGCGCGCGTTTCCCGAATCTGTTGAAAATCATCTTTTACTTCAGCAATGAAACCATCTTTTTCATTTTCATTCATGAGTTTGCTCACCACACCCACGGCGCGAGATGCATCAATTACATGAATGGATGGACCTGAATAATTTTCTTCAATCTTCACCGCTGTGTGTTTTCTGCTGGTGGTGGCGCCACCTATCAACAATGGAATATCAAAATTAAGACGCTCCATTTCGGATGCCACATGTACCATTTCATCCAAACTGGGAGTAATTAATCCAGAGAGGCCAATTATATCCGCACCTTCTTCTTTCGCAGTTGATAAAATTTTATCCGCAGGTACCATGACACCCAGATCCACAATATCATAACCGTTACATCCCAATACCACGCCCACAATGTTTTTGCCGATGTCGTGAACGTCTCCTTTCACTGTGGCCATCACAATCTTGCCATTGGATTTTCCCGTGAGGCCGAGTTCATCTTTTTCTCTTTCAATAAATGGAATTAAATGAGCCACCGCTTTCTTCATAACCCGGGCCGACTTCACCACTTGGGGCAGGAACATTTTTCCCGAACCGAATAGATCGCCGACCACATTCATCCCATCCATAAGTGGACCTTCAATTACATGAATCGGACGGTCATATTTTTGCCGCGCCTGCTCCGTATCTTCATCAATATAATCAATGATACCTTCTACCAGAGCGTGGCTTAATCGTTCTTCAACGGAATTTTCTCGCCAAGACAGATCTTTTACTTCTGATCGCTTTAGACCACGAAATTCCTCGGCTATTTCTACGAGCCGTTCGGTGGCATCTTCTCTGCGATTGAACAGGACATCCTCGACCCTTTCTTTTAAATCCGAAGCGATATCATCATAAACAGTAAGCTGGCCTGCATTGACGATACCCATATCCATCCCTGCCTGAATCGCATGATACAAAAATGCAGAATGCATGGCTTCTCTTACACCATTATTTCCACGGAATGAGAACGATAGATTGGAAACACCGCCACTAATATGAACCCTGGGAAGTGTATCTTTAATGGTCTTTGCCGCATTGATAAATGCTTTACCATATTCGTTATGTTCTTCTATGCCGGTGGCCACAGCAAAAATATTCGGATCAAAAATTATATCTTCTGGAGGGAAGCCCACTTGTTCGGTTAAAATGGAGTATGCCCGTGAACAAATTTCTACTTTACGCTCGTAACTGTCCGCTTGTCCCTTTTCATCAAAGGCCATAACAATCACAGCCGCACCATATTTTTTTATGATCTTTGCTTGGCGAATAAATTCTGCCTCCCCTTCTTTCATAGAAATAGAATTAACGATTCCCTTCCCCTGCAAGTTTTTTAATCCCACTTCCAAAACAGTCCATTTGGAAGAATCCACCATAACCGGCACTTTCGCAATATCCGGTTCGGCTGCGATTAACCGAAGAAATGTTTCCATGACCTCTTCGGAATCAAGCAATCCTTCATCCATATTCACATCAATAATCTGGGCGCCATTTTCAATCTGATGCCGAGCCACAGAAAGTGCTTCCTCATAATTGTCTTCTTTGATAAGACGGCGAAATTTGGCCGAGCCGGTCACGTTGGTTCGTTCCCCAACATTAATGAAATTGCTCTCTGGGCGTATCGTGACTGGCTCTAATCCGCTCAGTTTAGTTAAGGGGTCTGTATCCGGCATTTGGCGTGGACTAACCTCCTGAACGGCATCAACGATGGCTTTGATATGGAGTGGCGTCGTACCACAACATCCCCCCACCATGTTCACCAATCCACTTTCAGCAAATTCCTTCACCACTTCAGCCATGGCCTCCGGTGATTGATCATATTCCCCAAACTCATTGGGCAATCCCGCGTTTGGATAGGCAAACACATTAATATCCGCTGCATTGGATAATTCACTCAACCAAGGCCGCATTTGTTCTGCACCCAAGGCACAATTCAATCCCACGGCCAATAAATCCGCATGACGAATAGAATGCCAAAAGGCTTCTACAGTCTGACCCGAAAGGGTACGCCCACTGGCATCTGTAATTGTCCCAGATACAAAAATTGGAATATCACTATTTCTTTCCTCAAGCAATTCCCTGATGGCATAAAGGGCAGCCTTGCAATTCAAGGTGTCAAAAACCGTTTCAACAAGGAATAAGTCTACATCACCTTCCAGCAATCCCTTGGCTTGATCAAAATAGGCGGTTTTCAGTTCATCAAAGGTAGTATTTCTAAATCCGGGGTTATTCACATCGGGACTTAATGATCCAGTACGATTGGTTGGTCCGAGCGCCCCTGCCACAAATCGGGGTTTATCAGAATATGATTTTGCCACAGACTTTGCAATTTTCGCTGCTTCCAGATTAATCTCATATGATAGGGCTTCGGTGCCATAATCCAATTGGGAGATGGCATTGGCATTGAAGGTATTAGTTTCAACAATATCCGCCCCTGCATCAAAATAGGCCTTATGGATATCTCCAACCACATCGGGGCGGGTGAGGCACAGGAGGTCGTTATTCCCTTTCAAATCCTTTCCATGATCTTTTAATCGATCACCGCGAAAGTCATCTTCCGTTGGGTTATAGGACTGTACCATGGTTCCCATGGCGCCATCTAGCACCAATATTTTTTCTTTAAATAAGTCTTTAATCATTTTTCTTTCTATCTGAAAACAAAAAACCCCGGCGCTAAAGTCGGGGTTCTAGTCCTTTTTAGCACTATTATTTCATGTCGCGGCAATAGGGCGCAAATCACGACGGAGCAAAATTAGGTGTAATTATGCTTGGGATTCAACGAATATGTCAATGCGTTATATTCCTTGGTCTGGGTAAGCCCTTGCCGTAGTTTCCCTATCGGATGTAGATGAATTGAAGGTGCAAATCCAAAAAGTTTTTACGGTCTGATTCTAGACCAACGCACGACAATTAAAAATTTTCAGCCTTCAGAAGATAAACCATATTTTTCTGTAGCGTTCTACCTCGGCTGAAGGGCCGACTGCCTCCTTCCCTTCGTCTTCCATCCTAAATAACAGTAACCCACAGTTTATAAATCTTGGGAGTTAGAATATGAAAAAAGAGATTTATATCAGCGAAAGTATGGGAGAATCTCGCATTGCCAT
>DKLW01000083.1:0-37806 GCA_002455835.1 Fidelibacterota bacterium UBA6630
AAGCGGTGGCGGCGTCTTGACCTGTTGGATGATTGGTAGGACCACCCGTTTCAAGGCAGCGGTAACTGTATATCCAGTGATTAACTGGTACAGTTTTGTCCTTTACTCAGATATTCCTTGGACAGGAAAATACTGGTTCCCTGGTATGCCCTGGGATCATGTGGAATTATACGAGAGTAAAAATCTATTATCGGTCGTAAAGAATGTAACAACACCTACAATGGTGTTAACGGGTGAGGCAGACTATCGGACACCAATGCCCGACTCGGAACAGTATTATGCAGCGTTGCAGCTGCTAGGTATAGAGTCCACACTAGTACGTGTTCCAGATGAACCTCATGGTATAAATGTTCGTCCTAGTCATCATATAAGTAAGTTGCAGCATATCATGGGCTGGATGAATAAATATAACTCAGGGAATCGTTATGAAAGGAATTAATATGAAAAAATTATTTAGAGTTAAATTTAATTTGCTTCAAATCTGTTGCTTAATGTTGATATTTGTATTGCAGTCAACGCACTTAAATGCTCAAGCAAGTTTAAAAGGATTAGAAACGGAGTTATCAAGATTAGCTGATTTATCCGGTGGTAAAATGGGTATAGGAGTTATTCATTTGGAAACAGATCAAAGACTCTATGTTAATAATAATGAGAGATATCCTCTTGCCAGTACCTATAAAGTACCCATTGCTGTTCAATTGTTAAAAAGGGTGGAAAAAGGAGAACTAAACCTTAATGATATAACAGATGTACAACCCAAGGATCAACATCCAGGCAGTGGCATTTTATCAAACCTGTTTGTTGCACCAGGCGTACAATTGTCTCTAAGGAATCAATTAGAGTTAATGATGATTCTAAGTGATAATAGTGCGACAGATATTTGTTTAAATGCTGCTGGTGGTCCGGAAAAAGTAAAAAGTATGTTGAAAAAAAATAAAATTCGAAACATGTCTATTGATCGATCTACTATTAGTCTTATCGGAGATTGGTTAGGGCTTAAATTGGAAGGCGGAGCAACTTCGAACAAAGAATTCATGGAACAATATAATAATCTTCCAAAAGAAGTTGTAATGGAAGCAAGTGAAAAGTTCGGAAAAGATCTGCGTGATACAGCAACTCCTCAAGCAATGGCAGAATTATTACAGATGATATGGTCGAACAAAATCCTTAAAAAAGAAAGTTCTGAACTATTGGTTGATATAATGAGTCGATGCCAAACTGGAGAAGGTAGATTAAAAGGATTATTGCCTCAGGGCACATATGTTGCTCATAAAACAGGAACAATTGGTGCAACCACTAATGATGTTGGTATTATCCGTCTGCCTCAAAATAAAGGAAATGTTGTGGTAGTTGCATTTGTTAAAGATTCTGATTTGAGTGTTCCCGAAAGAGAAAGAGCAATTGCACATGTAGCTAGATCAGTGCATGACTACTTCCTCTTCCAATAAATTTAATTTCATAGGAGTAAAAACAATGGTTTATTTTAAAAGGTTAATCTCAATTTCCATATTACTGCTGTTTGTAAATGTACAGTCACAAAATTGGACTCCAGAGACAAGCATCCAGTTAAAGCAAATTTCAGATTTAAATTTTTCAAACAAGGGCAATAAAATCGCTTTTGTGGTTAGAGAAGCACTCATTGAAGGTGAACAATCTGAATATTTAAGTCAAATCTGGGTGGCAAATTCTGATGGCTCTGATTTAGTACAGTTCACATATGATGAGAAATCGAGTAATCGACCCCGTTTTTCACCTGATGGAAAATACTTAGCATTCATTAGCCAGCGAAGCGAAAAACCCCAAATATGGATTATGAATATTGCTGGCGGAGGATCTTGGCAGTTCACTCATGAAAAAGAAGGTGTTGGTGCATTCCATTGGTCTCCAAATGGTCAATCCATTGCGTTTTTAATGAAAGATCCTTTAACTGAAGAAGAAGAAAAGGAAAAAAAGGAAAAAAGAGATGTGATTGTAGTTGATCAAAATTTTAAATATGCACACGTCTATACCAAAAATTTCGATTCAAAATCAGACACCAGTAAGGCAGAAAGAATCACCACTGGTAATTATGACATTACTGGATTTGATTGGAAGCCTGATGGGAAAAAGATTGTTTTTTCCCATAGACCGGAACCTACTTTTAATAGTGGATTTGGTTTGGGGGACATATCCATTGTTAATTTGTCTAATAAAAAAGTAAAAACCTTAGTGGATTGGGAAGGTGTTGATACTAGTCCTTCTTTTTCTCCAGATGGTAAATTAATTGCATTTGTTTCAAATGGCGGTAAGCGGGAAGAAATTGGTTTAAGCGACGTATATGTAATTAAATCAAATGGAGGCAAACCGAAAAAACTAGCTGAAACTCCTAACAGAGGTAGGCCTGGCGTAATTAACTGGTCCTCAGATAGTCAGCATCTTTATGTTGGTGACCTTGATCGCACTCAATCCCAGATATATAAAATTGGTGTTCAAGGAAAAACTATTAATGCATTGCTTGATTATGAAGGAACCGTTTCTTCACCTGCAATAAGTAATGATGAATTGAAGATCACTTTTGTAAAACAAACTGTCAGTGAACCTAGCGAAGTATTCTCTGGTTTATTAAAAGGAGTAAAAACAAAACAAATTACTAATTTTAATTCTGATTTAGATTTTCCAGCTATCACCAAAACTGAAATAATAAAATGGAAATCAAAAGATGGACTTGAAGTCGAAGGATTATTAACCTATCCTGCCAATTATAATAAACGAAAAAAATATCCCTTGGCACTTATTATCCATGGCGGACCTGCAGGGGTATTTACTCAGGCGTTTACAGGTAATCCAGGTATTTATACAATCCAATATTTCACTAATAATGGCTATGCGGTGCTTCGACCAAATCCACGTGGAAGTACAGGATATGGTAAAGATTTTCGCTATGCAAATTTTAAGGATTGGGGTTTTGGCGACTATGAAGATATCATGTCAGGAGTAGATAAAGCTATAGATATGGGTGTTGCTGATCCAAAACGATTGGCAGTAATGGGTTGGAGTTATGGTGGATATATGACCTCATTTGTTGTAACCCGAACAGATCGTTTCAAAGCAGCAAGTATGGGTGCGGGACTGCCTAATCTAATCAGTATGACAACGACAACTGATATACCTGACTATTTAGTTGCGCATATGGGTGGCGAATTCTGGGATGATTATGAGACCTATGAAAAACATTCAGCGATGTATCGCATAAAAAATGTGGTTACGCCTACCCAAATTTTGCATGGTGAAAATGATCTTCGAGTTCCTTTTACACAGGGGCAAGAATTCTATGTTGCGTTAAAGAGGAGAGGTGTACAGACTGAAATGGCCGTATATCCACGGACACCACATGGCCCAAGAGAGCCCAAATTACTAATGGATGTATCTCCTAGAATATTAAACTGGCTTGATAAATATATTGACCGCAGTACTGATAGATAAGAATATAGATGTCAATAAGGAATAAAATTGTGTGATACTTAAAGAAAAAATAAAGCCATCAGAAAAAAAAGCACTAATTTGGGCTTTTTCTTATTTTTTCTGCCTATTAGCTAGTTACTATATAATTCGGCCACTAAGAGATGAGATGGGAATTTTTGGTGGTATTGAAAATTTGCCTTGGCTGTTCACTGGAACATTCTTGGTAATGCTCATTGCAGTACCTTTTTTCGGATGGGTAGCATCTAATTACCCTAGGGAAAGATTTATCCCATACGTCTATGGATTTTTTATCTCAATTATAATCACCTTTTATTTGCTCTTCTCCAGTGGTTTCAATCATACTCGCATTGCTCAAGCATTCTATATCTGGGCAAGTGTTTATAATTTATTTATTATATCAGTTTTTTGGAGTTTTATGGCAGATATTTTTTCCAATAGCCAAGCCAAAAGATTATATGGATATATTGCTGCTGGGGGAACGATCGGAGCTATTGCCGGACCTGCCCTAACATTATTTCTAGTAAAATTTACAGGCCCAATTAATTTGTTGATTCTCTCAGCATTATTATTAGTGGGAGCAATAATTTGTGTAAAAAAATTGAATCAATGGCAATTATCTTTTAATAAAGATAAAATGACTGAAAATACTGAGGATATGAGTATTCCTATGGGTGGGAATCCTTTTGCCGGTATAAAACTTGTTGCAACTTCTCATTATTTAATGGGCATATGCCTATTAATGCTTTTATATACTACTCTTTCAACTTTTTTGTATCTCCAACAAGCAGAAATAATTAAGATGAATATATCTGACCCTTCCCAACGCACAGCAATTTTTGCTGGGATGGATTTCGCTGTGAATATTTTAACTGTTTTAACACAAGTATTTGTTACAGGAAAGATTGTTAATTTTTTTGGCTTAGGTAAAACGTTAATGATAATTCCTATTGGTTTAGCGATAGGTCTATTGATTTTAGGATTGTCACCAATTTTATCGGTACTTATTGTGGT
The DNA here is from genome assembly GCA_002455835.1 of Fidelibacterota bacterium UBA6630. Lineage (GTDB taxonomy): Bacteria > Fidelibacterota > Marinisomatia > Marinisomatales > TCS55 > TCS55. Next base: position 4,474 of record DKLW01000083.1, read on the forward strand.
TCAAGTATTGCGGCGGGCAGGGAATTATGCAATTATGAAACCGGCTCGTGAAATGCTGTATGTTTCCCTTGGAAAAGAAGAAAAGTACAAGGCGAAAAATTTTATTGATACCACAATTTACCGAGGAGGAGATGCCGTAAGTGCTTGGTTCTTTGGTGGCCTCAGAGCTCTTGGCGTCGGATTAGCAGGTATCGCATTTATTGGTGTCCCACTTGCGTTGGTTTGGGCGTGGGTATCTTTTAGACTGGGTAATGAGAATGAAAAAATGAACACCAAGGCTAAATTAACATAATTTCAACCTAGCAAAAGAAGGAGTATAGAAATGAAATCATCTAGAAGAGAATTCATGATCAAAAGCGCAGCCGCTGCTGCGGCATTAGGGCTGGGAATGTCTTATGGAAATACCCTAAAAACAAAAAAGACCAAAAAAGCAAAAAAATCTTTAAAAATCCTTATTTTGGGTGGCACTGCATTTACAGGCCCTCATCTAATTAAATATGCTATGGATCGTGGACACTCCATTTCTGTTTTTAATCGAGGTAAAACAAAAGCAACAGTTCATAAAGAACTATTTAATAAAGTAGAAAAACTGGTAGGCGATCGCAATGACAATTTAGAAGCCTTGAAAGGGCGCCAATGGGATGCAGTGATTGATAATTATGCTGTTTATCCTCGATGGGTGAGACAGACCGCTGATATTCTAAAAGATAATGTGGATACGTATCTATTTAATTCGACTTTAAGTGTACACGCCGCTTTTTCAAAGCGAGGGTTAAATGAAGATGATCCAGTTGCAACTACGGATACACCTGATAAAGAAGATGGCAGTTTATATGGACCACTGAAAGCATTATGTGAAGATGTAACTCGCAATGTTTTTAAAGAACGGGCAATCATCGTCCGACCCCATTTAATTGTTGGCCCTGGAGACACAACGGACCGATTTACCTATTGGCCGGTTAGAATACAGAAGGGCGGGGAAATCTTGGCACCTGGGAATATAAATCGTCCTGTTCAATATATAGATGCGAGGGACCTTTCTCAGTTTATGATTCATTTAATTGAAAATAAAACTAGCGGTACATTCAGTGGAGTAGGCCCTTTATCAGGGTTAAGTATGGCTGAATTACTTTATGGTATGAGAGCTGTGGTGAGTAATGATATTTCATTTACATGGGTCGATCAAGAATTTCTCACTAAAAATGAAGTTAGACCATGGAACGAAATGACGACATGGATGCCTGAAGGAGGGGAATGGGATGGATTTGGGTCTTTTGATAATAGTAAATCTGTAAAGGCAGGACTGACCTACAGGCCACTGGCAGAAACAGTAAAAGATACTCTTGACTGGTGGGAGGGTCTTCCTGAAGAAAGAAGGAATAAACCAAAAGCAGGTCTCGATTATAAAAAAGAACAAAAGGCACTAAAGGCTTGGAAGCTAAATCAATGAAGTAATGCTTGAAATAGAAGCGACAAACTCGTGCGAAAGGTTTTGAAAATATGAAAATGATGACTAGAAATATTATACTAATATTAATCTTATTTACCGTTGTTAAAGGTGTGTCTCAAGAATCAGTACCAGAAGGATTGGAAAAACGTATTGAAAATATTTATAAAGAATGGAATATACCTGGTATGGCAGTAGCAATTATCAAAGATGATAAAGTTATCTATGCGAAAGGATTTGGTGTTCGCGAAATAGGTAAGTCTGCAAGAGTAGATGAAAGGACTCTTTTTGCAGTTGCTTCAACGACAAAAGCAATGACTGCTGCTACTTTGGGTATGCTTGTAGATGAAGAAAAACTAAGTTGGAATGATCGGGTTATAGATGTTTTACCTGGTTTCCGTATGTATGATGCATATGCAACTGCTGAGATGAGAGTTCGGGATTTATTAACCCATAAAAGTGGTTTGTCTAGAGGTGATGGAGCGTGGCTTGAGTTTCCTATTTCTAGAGAAAAAGTTTTACATCAAGTTCGTTATTTAAAACCTTCATACAGTTTTAGATCAAAATACCATTATAGTAATTTAATGTATTTGGTGGCAGGATTGGCATCAGAGGAAATACATGGCGATACTTGGGATAACGTAATGTATAAACGATTATTTAAACCATTAAATATGAGTAGGAGTCTGTCAACGACAAGCGAGATTAATAAACGCAGTAATGTAGCAACGCCTCATGCCAAAGAAAATGGATTTTTTTCAGAAGGAAATTTTAAGCCAATAACTCATCGTAAAGCTGACGGCATTGCTCCTGCTGGAGCAGTTTATTCAAATGTATTAGAAATGGCCAATTGGGTTAGACTAAATATGAATAATGGTGAGTTTGAAGGAAAAAGAATATTAAGTGAATCAGTGATGAATCAAATGCATACGCCCCAGATGCATTATAAATTTAACCCAAGATTCCCTGAGGAAGAAGAAGTCACGAATTTTAAAACCTATGGTCTTGGTTGGTTAATAGATGACTATAGAGGACATAAGCGGGTTAGTCATGGAGGTTATTTAGACGGATTTAGTACTTGGATTGGTTTTATTCCATCAATAAACGTAGGATGGGTTGTAATGAATAATGGTGGTATTCGTATGACCCAGGTGGTTGGAACTGAGATTATCGATGCTTTTTTAAATGTAAATAATAAAATTGATTGGTCTATGTTGGAGATGAAATATCAGAAGGATAATCCATCATATGGATATCAAGTTTCCGATAGCTTATTGGCTGATATAGTATCTAACCGTGTTAACGGAACCAGCCTTCGCCTGGATAATTCTGGTTATACAGGTGAATACTCAAATGAATTTTATGGTAAACTAAGAGTTTATGAAAAAAATGGAAAACTTTTTATATCAAGAGGAAATAAATTGCAGGGTATTTTAAATCAATGGCATTATGATACTTTCCGTGTAAGATGGGATTTATTAGCAGATAGAGTCAGGGGATGCTGCGGAGGAGGAAATGAATTCATTACCTTTCATTTTAATATGAAAAATGAAGCTGCTGTGTTGGAAAGAATCATTGATGGAAATCCAACATATTTTCATAAATTAGATTAGGAGGAGTAAAATGAAAAAATACAATAAACTAACAAAATCAATGATCTCTACAGCATTATTTTTATTTATGCTTACATATGTTCAAGGAATGCAGCAGGAGTCTATACCTCAAGGATTAGAACAGCAAATTGAACAGATTCGTAAAGATTGGGATATTCCTGGAATGGCGGTAGCGATTATCAAAGGTGATAAAGTTATTTATGCAAATGGATTTGGTGTTCGTGAATTAGGTAAGTCAGCTAAAGTAGATGAAAAGACATTATTTGCGGTTGGATCTACTACCAAAGCAATGACAGTTGCCACATTGGGTATGCTTGTTGATGAGGGTAGACTAAGTTGGGATGATCGAGTTATAGATGTATTGCCCGGTTTCCGTATGTATGATGCATATGCGACGGCTGAGATGAGAGTCCGTGATTTATTAACACATAAAAGTGGATTAACCCGAGGCGATCAAGTTTGGTTTGGATCTCCGATGGATCTACAAGAAGTTTTTCATCAAATACGCTATCTAAAACCAGCATATAGTTTTAGATCTAATTATCACTATCAGAATCTAATGTATTTGACGGCAGGATTGGTCTCAGGTGAAATACATGGTGATAGTTGGGATAATGTAATGTATAAAAAATTCTTTAGACCTCTGAAAATGAGAACAAGCGTCACAAACCTTAAAGATTTGGCCAAAAGAAGTAATGTTGCCACTCCTCATGGAATTGTCGATTACAGCGGAAAACTTGAGCCCATTGAAGATCGCAATTTGGATAATATTGCTCCAGCAGGTTCGGTGTATTCAAATGCATTAGAAATGGCTAATTGGATAAGATTAAATATGAATAAAGGTGAGTTTGAAGGTAAAAGAATATTAAGTGAAAAAGTGATGAATGAGATGCATACACCTCAAATGCATATGTCTTATTCCACGCCAAATCAAGTAACAAATTTTAGTTTATACGGCTTAGGGTTTAGAGTCTCAGATTATAGAGGGCATAAAATGGTGAGTCATGGAGGTGGTATTGATGGTTTTATAACTTGGATTGGTTTTATCTCTGATATTGATCTAGGCTGGGTAGTTGTTAATAATGGAGGCAGTCGCGCATCCACATTAGTAGGTTATGAAATTATTGATGCCTTTATGGGTCTAGCTGATGATATCGATTGGTCAGGAGATGCAAAGAAATCTTATGATAAAAGTATGGCACGCCTTGATAGTCTAAGAAATGATGTTGATTCTCGAAGAGTTTTTAGCACAGAAACAAGATTGCAAAACTCAGGATATGCAGGTGACTATAATCATGAATTTTATGGTGAAATGACAATATCAGTCAGTGGCGATAAGCTAATTATTTCTCGAGGAGATGCTTTAAATGGCACATTAAACCATTGGCATTATGATACTTTTCGGGTACGATGGGATGAGCCAAGGGAGCGAGCAAGATATGGCAATGAATTTATTTCATTTCACTTTAATGCCAAGAATGAGGTGGTTTATCTAGAAAGATCCTTAGATGGTGCACCAAGGTATTTTAAGAAAAAATAAGAGTTTTTATTTCAACTAGATTATTTTTTGCAAAAATGATGATAAAATACATTCCAATTATAATTACGTTGTTTTCATCCATGCTATACTGCCAGACAATTGCAGTAAAAGCGGGAATAATCTATACGGCCAATAAAGGAAAAGTATATAAAAATGGTATCCTTTTATTAAAGGACGGGAAGATTAAAGCAGTTGGAAAAAATATTAGGATACCATCGAAAGCTAAAATACTAGACTATTCAAATTATGAAATTGTGCCGGGTTTCATAGATAACCATTCCCATATTGGGACTGATCCAGAAAACCTAAATGAATTTCCAGTGGTATTTGGTCCACAACACAAAATTATTGATATTTTATCTCCTGACTCTTCTTATTGGGAAAAAGTTTATAAAGGTGGAGTTACAACTGTTGTTACCGGACCAGGAAGCGGAGAAGTCTCCTCAGGTCAAGCAGTCGTAATTAAAACATGGGGTGGTACAATTGAAGAAAGGGTCCTCAAGGAAAAAGGTGGTGTTAAAATTGCTATGGGCAGAAAGAGAAATTCACCAAAGACCAGCATGGGGACAACTGCATTATTGAGAGAAAAATTCATAAAAGCAAAAGAATACGATAAAAAAATAAAAGAATGGAAAAAGAATAAGAAAGATACTCCACGTCCTGAAAAAGATTTGGCCCTAGAGGCTTTTGCAGACGTTTTATCAGGTAAAGATAGAATTAGATCGCATGTACACTCGGCGCATGATATTTTATCTATTTTAAGGTTAAAAGATGAGTTTGGCTTCGATCTGACACTTCACCATTCAACAGAAGCATATAAAGTGCCCAAAGAAATTGCTAAACGTAACGTTAAAGTTGTTGGGATGCCCTTATTCGCAAGAATTGGTATCAGTGATAGTGTGATGTATACAGGTAAAATAATGAATGATCATGGTATTCTTTTCGCTTTTCATACAGATGACCCTGTAGTAGCATCAAAATGGCAGCGAGGTAATGCAGGAATGGGAATACGATATGGTATGACTGAACAGTCCGCCTTGGAAGCTGTTACAATTAATCCGGCTATGATTGCAAAAGTGAGTGACCGTGTCGGCTCATTGGAAGAAGGAAAAGATGCGGATTTTATAGTAATTAATGGTACATGGTATGAGCCCAAGTCCATCATTGAAAAGGTTTATATCGATGGGAAGAAAGCTTTTGATCGTTCTATTGAGCAACGGGATAAATGATTAATATGATAAGATACAATTTTACTAGGAAATATTTAATCTATCTGTGTGCATCATTCTTGTTAATTATTAATCATGCGCTTTATGCCCAAGCCATAGCTCTAAAGGGCGGGAAAATTATAACAATTTCGGATGGAGATATAATTAATGGGACGATATTGATCGATAAAGGAAGGATAAAAGCCGTCGGGAAAAACATCAAAATTCCTAAAGAAGCTGAGATTATTGATATAGGTGGCAAAATAGTGATGCCTGGTCTTATTGATGCCATGACTTATTATGGTATTGACCCTAACGACTTAAATGAAACATTAAAACCTATTTCTCCAGAATTAAGAATTATTGAAGCATATTACCCATTTGGGGATTTTGGTGATGGATCCGGGGAAATACGCGCGAATGACCTTCTGAGCGGCGGAATAACAACAATCTATATAGCTCCAGGCGACGCCACAATTTTAGGTGGTCAGGGAGCTGTTGTTCAAACTGCTGCACCTTCATTCGAAGCAATGATTCTTAAGATTCCATCAGCTATTGATATGACCTTGGGTTCAAAGCCTGGCAAATTAAATAGAAAAGATAACAGGACACCTGTCACAAAAATGGCTGCCATATCTCAGCTCCGAGAAACTTTTATAAAAGCTCAGGAATATTTAAGCAAAAATGATAATCCCAGAAATTTAAGTATGGAATCTATCGGTCTAATGTTGAATAGAAAAATTCCGGCTAGAATTCAAGCAAATAGCCCTGGCGATATCAGAGCTTCAATGAATCTAGCAACCGAATTTAAGTTTGACTTAATTATTGATGGTGGAGCATCATCTGACAGTTATATCGATGAAATTGTAAAACGTAAGATTCCTGTTATCCTTGGGCCAGTATCCCATCCATATATTTCTGGTGATGAGATTCCTGAGCATTCGGAATATCCATCAATCGATGAAGGGTTAGCTGGTAGGTTAGATAAGGCAGGTGTGAAGGTAGCTTTTGGGAGCTTTTCTTATGGTTTAGGTTCTCTTGCAAAAGGAATTACGGGGAAATGGTTATTAATCGATGCCGCTATATCTACAGGGTACGGAATGTCTGAAAAATCAGTACTACGAAGTTTAACGTTAAGTGCCGCAGAAATTTTAAATATTGATGACCAAGTTGGCAGTATTGAAATAGGTAAAAAAGCAGATTTAGTTGTTTTAAATGGAGACCCCTTAAGTATAAAAACATGGGTAGATCGGGTTTATATTTCCGGCAGCTTAGTCTATAAAAAACAATGATTCTACTCAAAAATAATAAATAATAAATAATAAATAATAAATTGTTGCATAAGTAGAATTGTTTATTAAATTCGCAGCTCAAAAAGCCATGCAGGAGTGGCTAAAAAAGCTTAAAATCACATATGGAGGGTGAAAAAATGAAGCAATCTTCATTAGTCCTAAGTATACTCGTTTTGTCTGCAATATTAGTCGGTCAAAACACTATAACAGGTAAAGTAACAGATTCTGAATCTGGCGATGCACTATTGGGTGCTAATGTTATTATCCAAGGAACAAATCTTGGTTCTGCAACAGATGCGGATGGTAACTATAGCATATCAAATGCACCTACAGATGGTCCTGTAACTATCGTCGCAAATTATATTGGCTACGCTTCCCTTAGTCAGGAGGTAGATTTAAGCCAAACAACAACATTAGACTTTGCATTAAATCGCTCGGCGGTTGGTCTAGATGAAGTTATAGTAACAGGTACTGCAGGTGAGCAGCGGAAAAAAGCCTTAGGCAATGTTATTGCTTCATTAGATGTATCGGATTTAGTTGAACTAGCGCCAAGACCAGATATTACAAATATGATTAGTGCTACTATCCCAGGTGTAAGGATCATGGATAGTGGCGGTGAAGTTGGTACTGGCGGTACATCTAGAATTCGAGGCGTAAGCTCAATGACACTAGCTGGTACTCCGATTGTAGTTGTTGATGGAGTCCGAGTCAATGGAATGGATAATGAAACACGATTTGGTGGTATTGGTTTTGATGGTGCACAAGCACCTTCTAGAATTAATGATTTCAGTCAAGAGGAAATAGAAAAAATTGAAGTGTTAAAAGGACCTGCAGCTGCAACGCTTTATGGCACAGAAGCATCAAATGGTGTGATACAGATTATTACTAAAAAAGGTAGTAAAGGTAAAGCAAGAATTAATTATACTGCAAAAGCAGGATCAAATTCACTTCCTGAAGATCCAAAAACATACTTTATGCCAGTTTACTATACCAGTACTGGTAAAGATGGGAAGGCGCCAGGAACAATTGTTGAGGTTAATGTTGTTGCAGAAGATGCTAAGAATGGTATGACTTGGTTTCAAGATGGAGACATTCGTTCGCATAACCTTGATGTAAGTGGTGGTGGTGATAACCATACTTATTATGTGTCTGCTGGTTGGAATGATGAGAATGGAATTGTTCCTTATAACTGGAAAAAAGGTATTAGTGGAAGAGCGAATCTTACCCTTCTGCCAACACCTACCTTAAGACTTAGTTTTGGTTTAGGAACCGTACAGAGTAGAACTCAGTTTTCATCTGCTCAACAGCCTCTTCCTACAGCTATAATCTGGGCTTGCCCCGCGCCGGGCTGTGAGCCGAATACCGGTCTTCCCAATGCACTAGATGGTCCTTATAGAGGATATATTGCTTACCTTCCTGAAGCATATGCAAATGAAATTGAAGGATTTCAAGATCTCGATAGAACTACATGGAATGCCTCAGCTACTCATGATCCATTCCCTTGGTTAAACCACAGGTTAACCATTGGCGGAGACATGGGTAATACAAGAAGTACCGAGTTATATAAAGCTACTGGTAATTTAGGTAATTTTGGAAACAATGGTAGAAAGACAGTCCTACAATCAAGGTCAAACTATACTACTATTGATTATAATGCTAATGCAACTTTACAACCTATGTCCTTCTTAAGCTCGATTACTTCGGTTGGTGTTCAGTATTATGAAAGAAGACAGCAGATTGTATACGGATATGGGGAAACTTTCCCAGTTGAAGCACTCGAGACAATTTCTTCAGGTGCAACAAAAACTGCTGATGAAGAATTTCTTCAAAACAAGACTTTTGGAGTTTATATCCAACAACAAATTGGTTTGAATGATCGAATCTTCTTAACTGCTGCAATGCGTGGTGATGATAACAGTTCTTTTGGTAAGAACTATGACTTTGTAGTTTATCCAAAGTATTCACTCGCTTATGCCTTAAGTGAAGAGCCGTTCTTCCAAAATGCACTTCCGTTCCTTACGGAATTTAAACTTCGAGCTGCTTATGGACAGGCAGGTAGACAACCTGATTTATTTGCAGCTATAAGAACTTATGCACCATCTGTTGGCCCAGGTGGATCTGGTACGTTAACACCAAATAATATTGGTAACCCTGATCTGGAGCCTGAAATTGGAGAAGAAACAGAGATTGGTTTTGATGCTGGTCTTTTCAATGGATTTGCTGGTGTAGAATTCACTATCTTTAAGCAAAGAACCAACAATGCGATTGTTTCAGTTCCTGTGCTTCCTTCAACGGGTTTTCCTGGTTCACAATTCAGAAATATTGGTGAAATAAAAAATGAAGGTATTGAATTTGGTGCTAATATAACGCCAATTAGAAGCCGCGGTCTTTTGTTGAATTTTGGTATGACCTACTCCACTTCTAAAAACGAAGTTGTTAGTCTTGGTGGTCAACCGCCTATTGTTCAGGCTGCCTCACAAGGCCAGATGAACTTAGAGGGTTTTCCATTAGCTGGTATATTTCAGAGAAAAGTTGTATCTGCTGATTTAACTACTACAGCTGCCGGTCGAACCGTTGCAACTAATGTAATGTGTGAAGGCGGTACAAAGGTTGCAGGGACAAACTTTTCAAGAGGCGGAGGAGCTGCAGTTCCGTGTGCAGAAGCTCCTGCTGTTTACTGGGGTCAGCCAATCCCTGAGTCCGAAGGTAGTTTTTATGGTTCATTAACATTGAATAATAGTTTAACTGCTAATAGTGACTTAACCTTTTATGGTTTGATAGATTGGATTGGTGGAAGAACGATGGTTAGTGGAGATATTGCCGCACAGCATAGATTCTTCCTTAACTCCAAAGCAATGCAAGAGAGAAATGATCCGGTTTTGCTTGGTTATGAATCACTCGGAGGTGGAGGATTATGGCAACCTGGAATTATTGATGGTAGTTTTGGTAAGCTAAGGACTTTGTCTGTCAGTTATAATCTACCTAATTCACTAGTAGATCGAGTTCCAGGCATCTCACGTGCTAACCTGAACTTCTCAGTGAACAACGTAGCAACCCTATGGGTAGGTGATGAAGGCGGTTTTGGTGCTGAGCAGATGGACCCTGAAGTAAGTAACCAATTAGGTGGAGCTACAGAGGGTTTAAATGCTTACAACCAAGAGGGTTGGGGACAGCTTAGAACTATGCTTTTAACTCTTAGGGTGTCCTTCTAAGGATAAAGGAGAATAGAAAATGTTAAATAATAATTTTTTGAAAGTGACAAAAATGAAAAAAAATATGCGTAATACATGCGTTTTATCAATTTCTACAATCTTTGTCCTATTTGGATTAACGGGTTGTGAATTTGACCTGGATGAAGTACTAGATGTACATGTTCCTGGACGAGTAACGGCTGATGCTCTAGATAATCCCGCATTAGCTCAAACACTAGTCAATTCTGTGATTGGCGATGCAGAGTGTGCGTGGGCCAATATTGTTGGCGCTGCTTCACATCACTCAGACGAGTGGATGCCCGGCTCAGGTAATTTGACAATGAGAAATTGGGGTCAAAGGAAAATTTATTCTACTGACGCCGGATATAGTCAATCTCCTTGTAGTGATTGGGGCTATCAACTCTATACGCCACTTCACACTGCTAGGTTTCAATCTGAGGATATATTCACTAGATTGGCAGGGTTTGAAGGTGTAGATGGGAAAGAAGAGATGCAAGCTACAGTAAGGGCTTATGGCGGCTTTACCCTGATTGGATTAGCTGAAACTTGGTGTAGGCAAGTGATTGATGGAGGCCCTGCATTGACAAGAGCTGATGTATTCAAAGTAGCCGAAGAGAAATTCACGGATGCTATCAATCTTAATCCTAGTGCTGATATCAAAAATATGGCTTTAGTCGGTCGGGCCCGTGCTCGAATGGGGTTAGAAAACTGGTCTGGTGCAGCAGCAGATGCGGCTCTAGTTCCTTTGGATTATATTAAATACTCAACTCGAGATGGTTCTTCAGGTCCACGTTACAATAAGATCTTTGAAGGTTTGAATAATGTGAATGATGAGACATCTAAGCATGGTAGTATTGCAGATCACTATCGTGGATTAAGCTTAGATGCCGATGGTATGCCAACACAGGTAGCCACTGATACACCTGACACACGTGTGAGCGTAGTGACACAAGGTACTTTAACCTTTGATTTTGCTACAATTTTCTACTATTCAGATACAAAACATCAGAGCCGTGCCTCAGATATGGTAATGGCTTCAGGTAGAGAGGCTTTAATGTTTCTTGCGGAAACAAAAGCGAGAAGTGGCAATACCGCTGGCGCAATTGCAGATATGAACACATTGCGAGCAGCTGCAGGTGTACAAGCAATTACTGGAACGCCTTCGGATATTATGGATTTGGTAATAGAAGAACGTAGAAGAAACTTCTTTTTAGAAGGTGGTCATAGACTCGTAGATATGATTCGATTTAGAGGTACTTCATATAATATACCATTTCTTGGTGAAGCTGGTTCAATTCACCCTAATGGTGTGGATCAAACTGGAGCAGAATATGGCACATTAACTTGCTTTGAATTACCTGCAGTAGAAGTTAATGGGAATCCAAATATTTCTCAGTAGTATTCCTTCTTCAAAATCCAATTTAAATAAAAATAAACCCCCAAAATTTTGGGGGTTTATTTTTTATATTGAATTCATTGAATAGCTCTAAAAATTTGCTTATTTAATATTTTATAAAAAATAATATCATATAGAATATGAAAACTATTAAAACATTAATTATAATAAACAGTTTACTGGGATCGTTTACTTTTTCTCAGTGGACTAACAGATATCCAAAAATATCTGGAATGAGTCATCATGTTTACCTTGAAGGGTACGAATTACCGACACTCACGATTGGGCCGATAGGCCCTTCAGTCTCGCCTGATAATCTAACAGTGGCATTCTCATCACGAGGTTGGATTTGGTTACTTAATTTAGAAACAGGTATTGCAAAACGTCTAACTAACGGTGGGTCTATGGACTTTCGCCCCAGTTGGTCTCCTGATGGATCACGCATCGCATTTGTACGAGATAATGGATCTGATACTTGGATTGTAATTTATAATTTACTTAATGCAAGTGAAGAGAAGGTGATAAACTCTCCTGCAATAGACCTTGATCCAGTTTTTTCAACCGATGGGAAATTGCTTTATTATGGATCTGCAAAATTGGGTACTTTTGATATTTGGCAATATTCACTTACTAGCGATAAAGATTCATTATTATTTGAAGCACCTGGTATTCAACTAAAGCCCCAACCACATCCAAATGGAAATCAATTAATATATTTATATAAACGTGGTTCTAATGAAATTAGGAGTCGTCAGATATTACCCAATGATAATAATAATTTTGTATCTCTGACAGACTCTACACATAAAATTTTAATATCTGAGCGAAATATGTCGATGATAAGACCGGCCTTATCTCCCTCTGGCGAACTAATTGTATATAATTGGCCCACACAAGAACATTATGAGCTTCGTTTATTAAATATGGATGACCCTTCCTCAACGGTATTTTTAACGTTTTCGGAAGGATTACCATTGACTCCAGCTTGGAGTCCTGATAGTAAATGGATATATTTTTCGGAAGCTAATAATGATGAGGTTTTTTTCCTTAAAAGAATTTCATCATTTGGAGGGACTGTTGAGACGATAGAAATCTCTGAATGGGATTGGGGAGAACCAACAACCAGATTAATTATTAATACAAAGGAAAAAGGCTCAAATAAATTGACCGCATCTAGGTTAACTGTGAAAGATAAAAATGGACATTTTGTTATTCCAGATAAGACCCAAAGTCGATTTGATGGCCAAAATGGAAAAGTTTTCTTTTATTCATCTGGTCGAATTGAATTAACAGTGCCACTTGGTGACATTGAAATTTCAGCAGTTAAAGGACTTACTACTCCAACCACTAGTAAAAAGATTAATCTTACTCGAACAAGACCAAAGAATGTTACATTATTTTTATCATCGGTCTGGGATAATAAAAATAATGGTTGGATTTCAGGTGATCATCATTTCCATTTAAATTACGGTGGACAATATCAACTAACTCCAGATGATATTTATCCAATGATGGCTGGAGAGGCTCTTGATGTTGCCACGCCTCAATTAGCTAATTTACATAATCGTTTTGAGGATCAAAAATATTGGGGTTGGAGATCTCCAACTAATGAACCTTTAATTATATTTTCCCAAGAGGTTCGTTCACATTTTCTTGGACATTTAGGCTTATTAGGAAATAAAGATTTATTTTGGCCATGGATATGGGGTCCTGGGTATCAGGTATATAATCTAGATGACCGGACAAATATAGTACCACTGAATTTCACAAGGGATCAAGGTGGCTTAAGCTTATATGTGCACCCAATCATGGGAAAGAATCCATTTACTAAAACTGGGCTGCGGCAAGTGCCCAGAGAAATTGTTGCCGATGGTGTATTAGGGGCATATGATCTTTTGGAAGTGGCTTGTCTTTGGAGTGATGAACTTGGCACAAGCAAATTATGGTATCGATTTTTAAATATCGGTGTTCCAATCACGCCATCTGGTGGTACAGATGTAATGAATAATTTTTATCGTACAATGGCAATTGGTACAACAAGAGTTTATGCATTTACAGAAGGGAAAAAAGATTGGTCAACCTATTCTAATGCACTAAAAACCGGAAAGTCCTTTGTAACCAACGGCCCTATTTTAGATTTTAAAGTTGGTGGCATAATGCCGGGAGGGACCATTGCAAGTGAAAAAACAGTCAAATGGAGATTAGACGTTCATAGTGCATTAGCAGTTGATAGTGTAGAAGTAATTATGAACGGTAATGTTATTTGGAAGGGCAAAGGATTAAATAAACCTGGCACTAAATCATATGAAGGAGAAATTAATTTACCCCCTGGAGGCTGGATTGCAGCAAGAGCAATGGGCGGTGAAATTATTTGGCCTGCAATGGATAGTTATCCTTTTGCTCATACTTCTCCAATATGGATCAGTTATGTTGGAAGTACAGATAGTAATTCAAAAAGAAAATCAGCTGAGGAATTACTTAATTTGCTTAATATTTCAGAACAGAGAGTTATTGATGGATATAAAGATTCACCTATTCCAAATCTAAAAGCACATTTTAATAAAGCACGAAAGCACCTTGAAGAATTGCTGAAATAAATTTATATACTTTGATTCTTCTGTTGTTTCCCACTAAGCATAACTAAAAACTTTATTTTCTATATTTTCCTAATATTGGTCGACCAGGAAAAGTATTCTTAACGTTTTTTCCATCTTTTACAACGAAAACACCATTCACTAATACAAATTCTATACCTTTTGAATATTTGAGTCCTTTAAAATCAGCCTTATCTATGACTGTTTTGGGATTAAATATGGTAATATCAGCATCAGCACCAATTTGAATACGACCTTTATTTCGCATCATAGGAGAAGTGCCTTCTAAACGCTTGGCTGGCATAATTGTCATCTTTTCTAACGCAGTCATCAAATCCATTACCCGTTCCTTGCGTACATATTTACCTAGGACTCTAGCATAGGTACCTGCTGATCTTGGATGTGCACCAGGAGCATAAGGAACACCATCAGAAGCAATCATGGTTATTGGACTGCTAACCCCTTTTCTAATCCATTCCGGCTTCATCATATGCATAATTAAAAGACCACCTTTTTTCCTATATTCATAAAAGGATTCACTGTTAAGCCGCTCACCAGTAGCCTCCCATTGTAGATCTTGATAAGTGATATTTAGAGTGTTTTTCCATCCTTCATCAAAAATTGTTGATTGGATATCTGTAGAAGCAGCCGTGTAGGGATATACTTCTGTCGTAATATCTATTCCTAATTTTTGTCCAGACTCTACCATAGATAAGGTTGTTTCTATTTCTCCCAGAGACATGCTATTGGCATGAACCAAATGGACTGACGCACCAGACATTGTTGCATTTGCCATGGCTTCTTGAAGACCAGGTAGACCGAATCCTCGTGTATGAGTATAAACCGGCACATCCATTTTAGTAGCAAATTGATATACTTTAAATATTTCATCTGCTGTAGCACCAGGATAATACCCTAGCGCAACCCCTATGCCTAACGCACCTGCTTCCAGATCACGATTAATTAACTTATGTGAACGATCTATTTCTTTTTGACTAAGTGATTTATATCTTGCAGGACTTAGCTCAGGGTCAAAAAGTTTACTAACGAGGCCTCCCAAATTAAGACCTTCTTTTTTGATTCGATTAGACATATCTCTTACAATTTTTTGGTTGGCATCCATTGCAGATGCTCTTAAAAATGCATGGGGAGCAGTGGCACCATAGTTTAGTATAGATTCTCCTTCTTTTGCCGCAATAAACTCTCTAAAAAATGCAGCCCCAGCTTCCATGTCAAGTGCAGTGGTTACCCCGTCCCGTGCTTGGTATTGATGTGCATCATTGGTTTGACCATGAGCGTGAAGATCAATGAAACCAGGTGAGACTACTAGGCCTTTAGCATTAATTACGGTATCACCATTTAATGGCCTCGAACTTATTTCAGCAATTCTATCGCCACGAATCCCAACATTACGTACACCGTCAAATCTCGTTTCAGGATCCATAACACGACCACCCATCAAAACTATGTCATATGAATCATTTTGACCTGAAAGTAATACAATAGATAAAATAATAATTGAAATATGTCTTTTCATCATTAACCTCTTTTAATTTATTGACAAACTTAAACAATAATACTCCATTATTATTATAAATATCCCAATTAAGGCAACAGATTATTTTGTATATTTTGTAACTCATTTAGGAGGTTAATAAATGAAAAAAAATAATCAGCATAAAATTGATAGACGTTCTGCTAAAAAAATATTATAGGAGAATGAGAGGGAGAATGAGAGGGAGAATAAATAAAAAGAGTACAGTATTTATATTTTTTATGTATTTGATGTTTGGTTGTGATACATATGATGTAGTAATAAGGGATGGTATGATTTACGATGGTTATGGATTTGAACCATATGTAGGAGATGTTGCAGTCCAAGATGATAAAATTGTATTGATTGGAGAAAAAATTTCTGCAAAAGGTAAAACTGAAATTGATGCAGCGGGATTAGCTGTTGCTCCCGGTTTTATCAATATGCTAAGTTGGGCCACAACATCGCTCATTGCTGATGGTCGCTCTTTGAGCGATATCAAGCAAGGTGTAACACTAGAGGTTTTTGGTGAAGGCTGGTCAATGGGCCCTTTGAATGAAGAGATGAAGGCCCAAGAACGGGCAAACATGAATGAATTCAAATATGAAGTGGATTGGACCACATTAGGTGAATATCTAGAATCATTAGAAAAACGAGGTGTATCAACTAATATAGCATCATTTTTAGGAGCTACCACTTTACGAATCCATGAGATTGGTTTTGAAGATAGGCCACCTACAGAAGAAGAATTAAAAAATATGCAAGCATTGGTCAGAGAGGCCATGGAAGAAGGTGCTCTAGGTATAGGCTCCTCTTTGATTTATGCGCCTGCATTTTATTCTTCTACTGAAGAATTAATTGCACTCTGCAAAGTCGTATCGGAATATGATGGTATGTATATCTCCCATATACGGAGTGAAAGCAACCAATTCCTAGAAGCGCTGGATGAATTAATTACCATTTCAAAAGAAGCAAATATCCGTGCGGAGGTTTATCATTTAAAAGCAGGTGGAAAACCTAATCACTACAAGATGGATCTGGCCATTGAAAAGATCAATAAAGCAAGAGAAAGTGGCTTGGAGATCAGTACTGACATGTACACATATATTGCTGGTGCCACAGGTTTAAATGCCTATATGCCGCCTTGGGTACAGGAGGGCGGATATGAGAAATGGGTTGAACGGTTAAAGGATCCAATCATTCGTGAGAAAGTAAAGATTGAAATGACTCAGGATACAGATAAATGGGAAAATTTGGGTTATTTGGCCGGGCCTGATGGTGTACTTTTTTCAAATTTTCGTAATCCTGATCTCCGCAAATATATTGGAAAAACACTTCAGGATGTAGCTGATGAAGAAGGAAAGCATTATGCGGATGTGGCCATGGACTTTGTCATTCAGGATGGCAGTCGTGTTGGTGTGGTTTATTTTCTCATGTCTGAAGAAAATGTGAAAAAACAGATTCAATTACCCTATATGAGTTTTGGTTCAGACGCAGGATCAATTGCACCGGAAGGTGAATTCTTAAAATCCAATCCTCACCCTCGGGCCTATGGCAATTTTGCAAGATTGCTGGGGAAATATGTTCGTGAAGAAAAAGTTATTTCATTAGAAGAAGCAATTTATAAATTGACTAGTTTATCAGCAAAAAAACTTAAAATAAAAAATAGAGGTTTATTAAAAGAGGGATATTATGCGGATATAGTAATGTTTGATCCGAAAACTGTTTCTGATCATGCAACATTTGAAAACCCCCATCAATTAGCTACTGGTATGCATCATGTTTTTGTTAATGGAACTCAAGTCTTAAAAAATGGTGAACATACTGGAGCCATGCCAGGTAGAGTTGTACGAGGTCCAGGGTATAAATATTAATGAAAATAAAAAGGTTATAAATATTAATGAAAATAAAAAGTGTTAAAATATGGTCAGAAGACCTTAAGCTAACTCGGCCATATACAATTTCTTACGAAACAATAGATTCTGTTGAAAATGTATTTGTTCATATTCAATTAGAAGATGGCACATGGGGAATAGGAGCAGGTTCTCCAGCAGAATTTGTGACTGGTGAGAATATTTTATCATGCGTAAATGCGTTAGAAAATGATTCTGAAGAACTCTTAATAGATAAAAATATTAATTCTATTGATGAAATTTGTGAATCAATAAATAATAGATTATCTTCAAATCCTGCTGCACGTGCTGCTTTAGATATCGCACTTTTTGATGCACATAGTAAATTTCATAATATTTCATTAATAGATTATTTTGGAAAATGCCATAATGGTTTATTTACATCTGTTACAATGGGAATAAAATCTATTGAAGAATCAGCAGATGAAGCTAAAGAATATGTGTCAAATGGATTTCGCTTTTTAAAAATTAAAACAGGTAGTGATGTAGATCATGATATTGAGTTAATACATAAAGTAAGGGAAACTATTGGGAATTCAATTTCAATTAGAGTTGATGCTAATCAAGGCTATAGTATTGAAGATTTAAACAAATTTGTTAATAAGACTAAAGAAAACAATATTGAACTAATTGAACAGCCCTTGCCGAGAGATCATGATTCTAATATGCATAAAATATCAGAATCAGTTAGTGACATTTGTGCAGCTGATGAGAGTCTACATGATCCAGAAGATGCAATTAGGTTAACTAACCATAAAAAACTCTTCGGAATTTTTAATATTAAGTTGATGAAATGTGGTGGGCTATATCCTGCAAGAAAGATAGCGCATATTGCAAATCAAAATAATATTGATTTGATGTGGGGATGTATGGATGAAAGTATTGTTAGCATATCAGCCGCTTTACATATTGCGTTATCAAGTGCTAAAACAAAATATTTAGATTTAGATGGAAGTTTTGATTTAGCAAGAGATATTGTATCCGGTGGATTTATGTTAAAAGATGGAAAATTAATTCCTACGATGGAGCCAGGCCTTGGTGTTAATTACATTGATGGAGTGAATATTTAGTATGAAAAATGCAATTGTTTTTACGCATAATTTATTAGCAAAAAATTTTGCAAAGACAGCTCACGGTCTTCTGCGAGGAACAGAAAGGTTCAAAATTCTAGCAGTTATTGATTCGCTTAATTACGGGAAAGATGCCGGAGAAGTATTAGATGGAAATAAAGTCGGAATTCCAGTTTATAAATCAATTCAACATTTTGTTGAGAATTCAACTGAAAAAGCTGAAGTCTGTGTGGTTGGTGTCGCATTCCCTGGAGGTGTGCTGCCAGAAGATTGTAGAAAAGAGTTAGCTGAAGCAATAAGGTTTAAATTATCCATTGTTTCTGGACTACATCATTACCTTAGTGAAGATAATGAGTTTAAAATATTAGCTGACAAAAATAATGTAAAATTAATTGATATAAGAAAACCTAGGCCAGTTTCAGATTTACAATTTTGGACTGGTGAAATTCTTAATGTCAAAACACCTATAGTTGCAGTCCTTGGTACGGATTGTGCTGTTGGGAAACGAACTACAGCACGTTTTGTTTTAGAAAACTGTCTTAAAAATAATATTCATGCTGAATTGATTTATACTGGTCAGACTGGATGGATGCAAGGATATAAACATGGATTCATTTTTGATGCAACGCCTAATGATTTTGTTAGTGGAGAGCTTGAGAAGGCTATTTTAGAATGTGTAGAGCAATCTGCGCCTGATTTGATATTATTAGAAGGTCAATCTTCATTGCGAAATCCATCAGGTCCTGGAGGGTCAGAATTCATTTTGTCCGGGAATGCAAAACATATCATTCTTATTCATCCAATTGGTAGAGAATATTTTGTGGACCTTGAAGAGTTTGAATGTAAGATTCCAAATATAATTGACGAGGTAAAATTAATTGAATCATTTGGTACAAAAGTTATTGGGATAGGATTGAATGAAGAAAACTCTTCATTTGATGAATTGAAAAAATCAAAAAAACAAATTAATGAAATACTTGGAATCCCGGTTTTTTTACCACTCAGTAGTGGAGTAGATGAAATTGTAAGATTTATTAAAGATAGGATAATTAAATGAGCACTTCATTTTTCCAAAAATATTTGCTTCCAGGATTTGTTTTTCAAAGTTTAATGATTGGAGGCGGATACGGAACTGGTAGAGAAATAGTTGAATTTTTTTTAAAAGAAGGACCTTTATCGGGACTCGTCAACATGGCTATAGCAACTGGAATAATTAGTGTTGTTCTAGCGGTATGTTTTGAATTTGCTCGTATAGGAAAATATTTTGATTATAGATCATTTATAAAAGGATTACTTGGCAAAGGTTGGGTCGCTTATGATATAATTTATTTAATTATGTTAGTATTAATTGTTTCTGTTATGGGTTCAGCATCTGGTGAAATATTTCATGCTCTTGTTGGGGCTCCTGAATTCATTGGTATTATTATAATGATGATTGCTGTTGGCCTTATAGTTTTTAAAGGGACTAAAACTGTTGAAAAAATCATGTCATTTTGGTCATTTGTTCTATATGCTGCTTTTATTATTATGTTCGTAATGGTAATCAATATTTTTTATAAAGATATAATTAATAATTTTTCTCTACAATCCCCAGACACAAATTGGACAATGGGAGGGATAAAATACGCTGCATATAATATTGGTATGGCTCCTGCAATTTTATTTTGTGCAAGACATTTTGAAACAAGAAAAGAAGCAATCACAGCTGGATTAATTGGAGGTGTTCTTGGGATGCTTCCAGCATTGATCTTATTTCTAGTAATGCTAAGTCATTACCCTCAAATAATTTCTGAAGCAGTTCCCGTTAATCATATAATTGAAAATCTTGGATTCAATCCCTTCAGACTTTTTTTCCAGCTTGTTTTATTTGGTACATTTATAGAAACAGGAGCAGGGTTGATCCATGGATTCAATGAAAGAATTCTCTCGGTTAAACCTAATTTAACTGATAATAATCGTGCAATAATTGGAATATCCATTCTCTTTATATCAATATTTATGGCAAATAGCTTAGGATTAATTAACTTAATTGCTCAAGGGTATGGATTGATAACGTGGGGGTTTTGGATTATTTTTGTTATTCCAGTCCTAACCATTGGAATTAGAAAAGTTATTAAAACATGAATAGACTGATAAAGAATTTAAAATCCTATGCTCAACAGGATTTTCCTGTACCTGAAATATCTTCCTATCTATCCACTTTTGAAATGCAGAAAAATGTATTGAATGAATATGTTGGTTTTAAAACAGAAAAATATGCACGCCATCTTGTACACAAGGATAAAGATTTTGAAATATTGGTCGTCTGTTGGAACCCCGGACAAAATGCGCCTATACATGGGCATGAAGGTGAAAAATGCTGGATGCGCGTAGAATCAGGAGCTCTCCAGGTATGTAACTACAAGTTGGATTCTGTAGAGCCTCTAGCATTGTCAATGACCAATCTCATAAAGGGAGATAAGGGGTATTTAGATGGTCCTGCAGACATTCATTCAGTTGAAAATGTGTACAATGAGCCAGCAGTTAGTTTACATATCTATGCAAAACCATTTTCTAAATGTGATATCTATTGTCTTGATTCGGGTAAGATTAAAAGGGTGGAACTGGCTTATGATTCCATGCACAAGGAGCCTTGTTAATTTTGAATGAGAACCAGCTTTTTTGTAATGATATCAATTATTTTATAACATAAAATTGCTAAAGCAATATTGACAATAACATAGATGGGCCAGGGTCCGAAGGCCTTTTCAATCTCAAGGGTTGAATAGCGGAAGTCCAAAATATTTTCATCAAATACCATATTATAACCGGCAATAAATACAGCATAGCCAATCATATATTTTAAACTGGACATCATTGCATTTTCTGATAATCGATATTCGGAATTCCGTATAAAATATATAGTCATAATAATTGGGATTGAGTGCTTTAAAGTGAATTCGACAAATGTTATGGGGTTCGTTTCCATGGGCGGTGCAACAGGATTTTCAAAAATAAATAGGGTAAGCAAACTGCCCGTCCAGCAAAAATAAAAAAACACATTAAATACAGTTTGATGAAATCTGAAGCATAATCCAATCCCCAACAGTACACTAAAATGGTTTTTTTGTAGAGACGCACTGCCATGCGTCTCTAGTCTACGATTTATATTTCCTGTAAATGAATAAAATGATAATCCCTGCCAAATTAGGAAACCAGATTTCCGGTCTGCTCCATGGAATCCCATCAAAAGAAAAATTAGTTAATGGATAAAACAGCTTTGTTGGAAAAAATTCCTTCGAGTGAAAGGGAAAATCCAATAGGATATGAAATGGCCAAGCCCACATGGCAAAGGCGATATCCTTTCGATATCGATTCACAATCCAAATACATAAAAATGCGCTCACAAAACTGTGGGAAATATCATAATTGATGAAAACCCACCACGGGATAGTATCTAATGAGGGAGGCCCGCCACTCAGTTGAAAATTGCCGGAAAAAATCCGCACGGTTAATAGAATGCCGAAAGAAAATAAATCGGGCATGGCACCAAAGAATAGAGCCAACCATGGTCGCCCACGATAACCAAATAATCCTCTGCCCCAAAGTGCGTGACTAAATGTATCCATAAAATTAATATGTAGGAGTACGGCAAGCCGTGGGGCTACGATAATTCATTTATATCCTTATATAATTCTAAGGACTCTGGATTTGCCAATGCATCCTTATTTGTCACATCTTCACCCTGGATGATCTTCTTTACAGCAATTTCCACTTTCTTCCCGTTGATGGTGTAGGGGATATCGTTTGTTTCAAGAACAATAGCAGGCACATGTCGAGGTGAACAGTTGGTTCGGATAGCCGTTTTAACCTCGGCAATTAATTCATTCGACAAGCTTTCATCTTCATTCATTTTCATAAATAGGATTACCCGTTCATCGCCATCTATAGGTTGCCCAATGACTAAGCTATCGGCCACTACGTCAAATCCTTCCACCACGCGATATATTTCAGCCGTCCCAATCCGCACTCCGCCGGGATTTAGAGTTGCATCACTGCGCCCGAAAATGGTAATACCACCATGTTCATTTACTTCAATAAAATCCCCATGGTGCCAAATATCGTTAAATTCATCAAAATAGGCATTGTGATATTTTTCTCCATCCGGATCATTCCAAAAATATATTGGCATTGAGGGGAAGGCCTTTCGGCATACCAGTTCACCTTTTTTATTTTCTAAAGCATTCCCTTTAAAATCAAATGCGGCTACATCCATGCCTAGTCCAAGACATTGAAGTTCACCTCGATAAACAGGAAGGGTAGGGTTTCCACCTGCAAAGCAGGAAATAATATCAGTACCTCCGGAGATTGAGGCCAGTTGCACATTTGATTTAATATGGTCATAAACGTAGTCAAAACTTTCCTCCATCAAAGGCGACCCTGTTGAAAAAATAGTCCGAATTGTGGAAAGGGAATGGGAATCCTTTGGCAAAAGACCCTCCTGTTTACAGGCATCGATGAATTTTGCAGAGGTACCGAAATGTGTAATCCCCAGTTCATCTACCATATCCCACATGGCATTAGGTGAAGGGTGGAAAGGGTTGCCGTCATACAGGACAATAGTGGCGCCGATGGCCAAATTGCTCACAAGCCAATTCCACATCATCCACCCGCAGGTTGTAAAATAAAATACCGTATCATCCATGCTGACATTGCCATGGAGGCGCAGTTCTTTCAGATGCTGAAGCAATGTACCTCCGGCGCCGTGGACAATGGATTTGGGCAGTCCCGTTGTGCCGCTGGAATACATAATATAAAGAGGATGGTCAAAAGGGAGTTGTTCAAATTCAAGGGTGTTGGGACTTTCATCTATAAATTCATTCCAAATAATACCATTATTTACAGATGAAATGTTTGGATTAGGTTTGGTGTAGGGCGTAATGACTACCCTTTCGATTGTGGAGAGCTGAAGTAAAATGCTTTTGAGTTTTTGGAGGGAATCAAAAGGTTTACCATTGTAAAAGTAGCCATCGGCGGCGAAGAGAACTTTTGGTTCAATCTGCGTGAATCGATCCAATACGCCTTTGATACCAAAGTCTGGAGAGGAGGATGACCAAATGGCGCCGATTGAAGTAGTAGCCAACATGGCAATTATTGTTTCGGGCATATTGGGCATAAATCCCACCACACGATCTCCTTTTTGAACACCCATTTTTCTTAAAGCGGAAGCCAGATTCTCTACTTCAGAAAAAAGTTCAATATAAGAAAGGGTGCGAACCGGCTGCCCCTCGCCTTTAAATTGAATGGCCGGTTTGTCCGATCGAATTCTCAATAAATTTTCAGCAAAATTGAATTGAGCCCCTTCAAACCATTTGGCCCCTGGCATTTTAGTCTCATCATCTACCACTTGGGTATAGTCGGAAGAAAATTCGATGGACATAAATCCCCAGATGGCTTTCCAAAAATCGGTAATATGAGTTACAGACCATTGATGTAATTCATGATAGTCATTTAAAGATAGGTTGTAACGGGCGTTGATCTGTTTTCGAAAGGCATCCATTTGGGACGCTTCAATTTGATCTTGGGTGGGTGTCCAGAGAATTTGATTCATTTTTATCAATAGAATTGATCTAAAGATATTATTCCAATTTCAGTTTAATTTCCATTAAAGAGTTTAGGAGGGAATTATGAAATCCATTTTATTAATATTGCTCTATGGTACATTGTTTGTGGGGAACCCATAAAATAAAAAAGTGGCATCACTTGATGCAATCATATCCACTCTTTATGAAGTGATTTCCGGAGAAAAAAGTGAGGCGAGAGACTGGGACCGGTTTCGTTTTTTATTTCACGAATCGGGGACACTTAGATCGGTAGGTAAAACCAAAGAGGGGATTGTTGATACCCGCGCCATGACACCAGATGATTATATCAACCGAGCTGAACCTTACTTGGTGCGAAATGGTTTTTTTGAAAGGGAGATCGGCCGGCGCACAGAAATATATCGCCACGTGACACATGTATTTTCTACCTATGACAGTCGGAATTCAGCTTCCGATAAAAAGCCTTTTGCACGGGGTATTAACAGTATTCAATTAATGTATGATAATAATCGATGGTGGATTATCAGTATTCTATGAAATGGGGAGACTGAAAGTGATCCATTACCTCAAAAATATTTGAGATTTAAGAAATAAAAAAGGCCCCAGTGGGGCCTTTTTTATTGATCTATTTTGTGGGATTCTATCGTTCTAAACTCATTTCCGATGGGATGACCATCACTGCAGGTACACCTACGTCGCTCACCATATTGTTGAATTTGAATAAGTCGTCAGTCAGTACCTTATCCAGCTTTTTGTAATGAACTTCAGCACGGTCAACTAAGTCATTTAACACGTCATATGACTGAGCTGTTGGCCTTGCATCCACACTGGAAACAACACGAACCAATGCAGCAATTTTATTATCCAACTTGATGGGATAATTCAATGGATCCTGCCCCGATTTGGATTTCACTTGAATCAGTTCCTCTTCAATCCCGGTGAGTGATTTCACCAATGCTTTCCCTGCGTCGGTCAACTGGTCATTTTTAAATCCGGAATCTTTCATCAACCCGGTTAGAGTGTTAACCTGTTTTTTAATACTCCGAATAGTCAGGATCTTTTCATTGATCTCTGTGGTGCGATTTCGAATATCCATGAGAAG
This sequence comes from Fidelibacterota bacterium UBA6630, assembly GCA_002455835.1. Classification (GTDB taxonomy): domain Bacteria; phylum Fidelibacterota; class Marinisomatia; order Marinisomatales; family TCS55; genus TCS55. The sequence continues at coordinate 29,977 of DKLW01000083.1, forward strand.
GTCAAATTGATCATTGAAATCTGATTGGGTTGTATTGATTCGAGGGTCCTTCAAAATTTTGAAAGACTGGGTTTGGCTTTTTCCATTCACCTTCATCCGTACTTTATAATCTCCGGGAACGGCTTTGGGTCCGATATGAGAGCCACCCCACATGACTGCACCAGGAACCTTCTTTGCATCGGGATAACGCATATTCCAAACAAATCGATTCATCCCTTTCTTTACAGCAGCAACTGGGCCAGGTTTGTTTTTATCTTTTTTATGCATATATGTCTTAATGACTTCTCCATTTGGTTCCATGAATTCCAAACTGAATTCATCATCCTCACCAACTTCCTCATCCAGATAATAAAACGTCATCACTCCATTAGGAGGGTTTTTACCCCAACTTGGGCTGGGACCGCCCCAACCACCACCACCGGGTAGTCTGTATGTATCTCTGGGTTTATACAGATGTGACTCAGATTTGGCAATTTTATCCGATAATTGATGGAGGGGTGTGAGATCATCCATAATCCAGAACGATCGACCTTGTGTACCTACTACTAAATCATTTTCTTTCACGGCCAAATCTGTAATAGGAACAATTGGCAGGTTCAATTGAAATGATTGCCAGTTTTTTCCATCATCAAAAGAAATATACATGCCGGTTTCAGTTCCGGCATATAGCAATCCTTTTTTACCTGGGTCTTCCCGAATGACACGTGTGAATGCATCATTTGGAATACCTTTTGATATCAATTTCCAGGATTTACCATAATTACTGGTTTTATAAAGATAAGGTTTGAAATCATCCAGTTTATATCGAGTTACAGCCATATAGGCAGTGGCAGGATCATGAGGAGATTGATCTATGGAATTCACCATACCCCATTCAGGCATATTTTTTGGGGTGATGTCTGACCAAGTTTTTCCACCATTTTTTGTAATATGAACCCGACCATCATCGGTACCAATCCAAATTACACCTTTTTGATGTGTCGAAGGTGTAATGACAAAAACGGTGCAGTAATATTCAACGCCAGTATCATCTTTGGTGATGGGGCCGCCCGACTCATCCTGCATTGAAACGGTATTGGTGGATAAATCAGGACTGATGACTTCCCAACTCTCGCCTTCATCTGTGGATCGATGCAAATGTTGAGATCCCACATACAGCACATCCGAATCAAATGGGTCAAACTCGATGGGGAAATTCCACTGAAAGCGAAATTTCATATCTTTTACACCATGGCCCATGGGATTATCCGGATAAACGGTGATATTTCTTCGTTCGCCAGTGGTATGGTCATACCGGGTTAAAAATCCGCTATAAGAGCCTGCGTAAACAATATTGGGATTTTCCGGGTGAGGCGCAACGTGTGCACTCTCGCCACCGCCAACCGCATGGAAGTCACGTTCAGTGATACCATCACCCATCGTTCTTGATGCAATCGAAACCGTACTATTATCCTGCTGACCCGCATAAACACGATAAGGAAATTGATTGTCCACATCTACCCGATAAAACTGGGCTGTAGGTTGATTGTGATATGTGCTCCATGTGGCACCTGCATCAAAGGAAACTTGGCCGCCCCCATCATCCGCAATGACCAAATGATCTGCATCCATAGGGTCAATCCATAAATCGTGATGGTCGCCGTGGGGTGTTTGAATCCGGCTGAAGGTTTTACCTCCGTCTTTTGAACGCCAGAATGAAACATTTAATACATAGACTAAATCTTCATTTTCAGTGTCCGCATAAACCCGTGTATAGTACCATGCGCGCTGACGGAGGTTGTTGTCGGAACTGGTTTTGATCCATGTTTCGCCACCATCGTCGGACCGAAATAGGCCGCCTTTGCGGCTTTCAATCATGGCCCACATACGATCGGAATTCAATGGAGATATAGTAACACCTATGATGCCTACCAACCCTTCCGGTAATCCTTTGTTTCGCGTGATCTCAGTCCATGTATCGCCCCCATCAGTGGACTTCCAAAGTCCAGATCCTTCACCGCCACTTTCGAGACTATAAGGTGTCCGCTTAACTCGCCATGTAGATGCAAAAATAATGCGCGGATTATTCGGATCTAAAATGAGATCGCATGCGCCCACTTCATCATTGATATAGAGAACTTTTTCCCAGGATTCACCGCCATCTTTACTGCGGAAAACGCCTCGTTCTTCATTAGGGCCAAACAGGTGTCCAAGCGCCGCCACATAGACCAGATCCGGATTTCTGGGATGAACGCGAATCCGAGGAATTCTTCGAGAATCTTTGAGTCCCATATGCTTCCATGTTTTTCCCGCATCGGTGGATTTCCAAACACCATTACCGTGGGAAACATTCCCTCGAACGGTCACTTCGCCACCGCCAACATAAATGACATTGGGATCCCATTCACTGACCGTCACGGCGCCAATGGAACCACCAAAATATCCATCGGAAATATTATTCCAGGTTTGGCCGCCATTTTTGGTTTGCCATACGCCACCACCTGTTGCACCAAAGTAGGCCAGCATTTTATTCCCGGGGACGCCCGTCGAAGCGGCAGACCGCCCACCACGAAAAGGACCGATATTCCGGTACTCTAATGCTTTATATAATTCTTCGTCAAATTGTTCTTTCGCACCCAAAATGGATAGGCCTATTAGTGCGAAAAAAATAAAACGAGAGTATGATTTACATGTATGCATAAAACCTCCTTCAAGCATATTTTGTGATAATAGGAGTGAATTGTAGTGATGAAATATGTTTTTCTGCAAGGGATTAAATAAAATCAATTATAATTTTGAAGTTCAAAAGAATTAATAATATCCGGAATTAGAACCACCATTTTTTGGATAAAGATTTCAAGATTAATCATAAAAGTCATTTTATATGAAAATTGCATTTCTAACTGCAGGGGGAATCGCACCATGCCTCTCTGCTTCCATCGGCGCCCTTATTGAAGCATATAATGAATCGGCTCCAAAGGCTGAACTCATGGGATATCTTAATGGTTATCAGGGATTGCTTCTTGGCAAATCCATAGCCATTCCTCCATCAGTTCGAGAAAAAACAGATATCCTCTATGAATACGGTGGCAGTCCCATTGGTAACAGTCGCGTTAAACTGACCAATGTTAAAGATTGTGTAAAGCGAGGTTATGTAAAAGAAGGGGAAGACCCTCTAAAACTTGCTGCAGATCAATTGGTGAAAGATGGGGTGAATATTCTTCATACTATCGGGGGTGATGATACCAATACAATGGCAGCCCAACTTTCCTTTTACCTCAAAGAGAATGATTATGACCTTACAGTAGTAGGGCTTCCCAAGACCGTAGATAATGATGTATTCCCCATCACCCAAACTTTAGGTGCATGGACAGCCGCAGAACGAGGGGCAGTCTTTTTTGAAAATATTGCCAATGAGAATACCACCAGCCACCGCCAGTTAATTATTCATGAAGTCATGGGTCGGAATTGCGGATGGCTCACAGCTTATACAGCCAAAGTGTATCATGATCGCTTGAAGCAACGGAACTTTCTCCCGGAAATATTAATCGATCAACCTCGTTGGGATGTGGATGCAGTATACATCCCTGAAATGGATATGGATTTTGAAGCTGAATGTGCGCGATTGAAATCATTGATGGATGAAAAAGATTCAGTCAATATTTTCTTGAGTGAAGGCGCGGGAACAGATGCGATTATTAAAGAGATGGAAGCGTCCGGGGAACAAGTAGAACGGGATGCTTTTGGTCATGTGGCATTGGATACACTGAACCCCGGCCAGTGGTTTGCTAAACAGTTTACGGACCGATTGGGTGCGGAAAAAACGCTGGTCCAAAAAAGTGGATATTTCGGTCGAAGTGCTGCCCCAAACCAACAGGATTTAGAATTAATTAAAGCATCAGGAAAACTGGGTGTCTCAATGGCACTTCAAAGCCGAAGCGGTGTCATCGGCCTTGATGATGACAAAGGCAGCGAATTGAGTCTAATAGATTTTAAAAGAATCAAAGGCGGTAAACCATTTGATTATACCGTGAATTGGTTTAATACATTGATGGCCGAAATCGGTCAATAAAAAAAGGAAATAATACAAATGAGTTTGAATCTAAATAGTTTAGAAGCAGTTGCTGAAGCCATGGTTGCACCTGGGAAAGGTATCTTGGCTGCGGATGAAAGCACAGGAACCATCGGCAATCGGCTAGCCCAAATCGATGCGGAAAGTACATTTGAAAACCGGAATGCATACCGGGATTTGCTTTTCTCTGCGGAGAGGATGGAACATTATATTAGCGGTGTCATCATGTATGATGAGACATTACGTCAATCTTCACTGGCCGAAGGAACTCCCTATCCTGAATATTTAGCAGCCAAAGGTGTCATCCCCGGGATTAAAGTAGATGCGGGGGCCCATGATTTATCTGGTTCAGAAGGTGAAAAAATAACATCAGGTCTAGATGATTTGGATGATCGGTTGACAGAATACCGTCAAATGGGTGCACGATTTGCCAAATGGCGCGCTGTCATCAATATTACGGAAGATAATCCCAGTGGATATTGCATCAGCACTAATGCCCATGCTCTTGCCCGCTATGCAGCATTATGCCAGGCCAATGATATTGTACCCATCGTTGAACCAGAAATCCTCATGGATGGTACGCATGACATTGATGATAGCTTTGTAGTGACAGAAGAAGTCCTTCACACCGTATTCTTTGAGCTTTATTCTCAGGGTGTTCAATATGAACAAATGGTTTTGAAGCCCAATATGGTCCTTACCGGTTATGATGCATCTGACCGTGCCGGTGTGAATGAAGTGGCTAAAGCAACTTTGCAATGTTTCTTTAGAACGGTGCCTGCAGCCGTACCGGGAATTGCATTTTTATCTGGTGGACAGAGTGATGAAGATGCTACAGCTCATCTCAATCGGATGAATCAGATTTTGGGTGACAATATGCCATGGAATCTATCCTTCTCTTATGGAAGGGCACTTCAACAGCCTGCATTGAAAGCATGGGGCGGGAAAGATGAAAATGTTTCGGCTGCTCAGGAAGCCTTCCTAAAAAGGGCGAAATTGAATAGCCTCGCAACGAAGGGCGAATATTCAGAAGATATGGAATAAGTATTCGTAGCAGCGAGGTATGCCTCGCTGCTACGAATACTTATAATTCGTTTGTTAGGCAGTGAATGGCTCCGCCGCTGAGACGGAACTGTGTAGTGGGTACGGTAATATGCATAACGCCCAATTCTTTTAACAAGGGCGCTACTTTGTTTGAACGAAATCGAGTGGGCCCCACCAAATAGCCGGGAAGCGGTTGGCAGTTCACTGCAAATTCACCCAATTCATCTGCCGTACCAATGGCATCCTCTGGTGGCACTTCCACCACTTCAATGTGTTTTCTTTTGGCAAATTGACGCAAGTTTTCAGCTGATTCTTTTTCCATGAGTGAGGTACACCCAATAACAGCCACCAATTTATTTTCTTTATTGATGACGGGCGTAAATAAAGTATCCAAGTGGAAGGCATTGGATTTCATAATGACTAACTCATTCACGTTGAATTCTTGTGCCACCCATTCTGCCCCTTCAACGTTATTGCGGCAAGCACCCGAAAATAAAACACCATCATTCGGACAATAATAAAATTCACCACCCTCAGCAGTGGCTGTGGACTCTTCAGGAATTCGAATGGTTTTATATCCCATGGACTCTAGCATAATCTGCATAATGTCAGCTTCAACTTGACGAGCTTTTTCCCGAAACTTTGAAATGATCACCTTGCCATTCTGGTTGCTCACAAATAGATCACGAACAAATACAAAATCATGCTGACGATGATCCAACTTTTGTTTGTCTAGGAAATAGGGGAAGTCGATTTCGATTACTTCAATGGGCAATTTATTGAACAATCGAGACATCATAAACATTTCAATCTCTACTAATTCCTGGTTGGGGACTAACCCTTCTTTCATTGCAGGATTATTTTCATAGATGGGTGTGCCATGGCCCCACCAAGCATGTTTCGGCAGTTTAGATATCAAAATTTTCATGACTTAGATGGCTAATTTAAAAACAAAAGTATATGCCGGCTTCCATGCTCCATCTATCAATGTTTGATTATATTTATAATAAATGGACCATTCCCCAATATTGGTTTTAGGCAAATCTATTCCAACTTCTATACGATTAATATAGTACTTCCAAGGATCGGTGGAAAAAAAGAATTCATTACGGAAAAATGGTGTCAGTTTAAAACGGGTAAGCTGATTATTTGATTTAAGTTGAATCCGAGATCGGTTTCGGATGGCATCATCTTTTCCTTCACGGATTCGGTAGTCCATTCGGGAGCGAATCTGCCATTTGATTTTGGTCCGTTTAATGGTCTTGATTACCTCTGCTTGGGGGCGCTGCTCCAATTGCCATCCATCATCACTGGTGCGATAAATTTGCCGATATTTTAGTCCCACCTTCCAGTCATTTTTAATGGGGTAATGAAGGCCAAAATCCATGTGCTTATGAAAAAATCCCGTTTCATTGGTGCGGCCATCCAGTTCAATGGTATAGGTGGACTTACCCAAAAGACTTTTAAACACCAGTTTATCCTCATGGTTGAATTGGCCATTAAGGGTTGAGGCGAGTATCAAAGGTGTAATGAGGGGACGAAGCATTAATCCATTCGCTTAAATGTTGCGCCGAAATTCTCATTATCTGTCATGAAAACCAAATAGCCTTTATAAAACATCATGGCTTCTACTTTTTGTCCGCCAAAGACCATAATGGGTTTTTGGAGCTCCGGATGAATCGGTGTGAATGTGCCTGCATGATCGATTTCTCCCAATTCATAAATGGCGGTGGTGAAGGGGCCATTATTCCCTGGGTCAGACGTAGCGGCCGTCCAAATGCTGCCATCCCCTTTGATGGCAAGGTCTGCAATATTTCGTTTGTGCTTTTTGGGTTTGGGTAAATCAACAGTGAATTGGTTCACTTCGTAAAATAATCTTTTCTTTGAATCGAAAAATGCAGTAAAGAGGGTGGACTTCCGTCTGTCAGACCCACGATCACCATAAATAAATACGAGGCCTTGGCCTGAAGGGTAAATGGTGAGGCCTTCAAGATTCATATTACTTTTGAGTTCAGGCAAGGAGAAGGAATGGAGCAAATCCGTCCAAAGTGTGGTCGGGTCAATGGTCAACTCATAGCATATCCCCGTACTCTCCATAAGCATAAAACGATTGTCATATCCGGGGATGACAACGATGGCCTCCAAGTCGTAGGGAAGTTTCGCCTTTGGCCATACCACGGGATGAATCTTCAGTTCACGATCAATGTAACTCACACGAGGCTGATTCTTTTTCTTATTGTCATGGACCACCATATATCCCTCTTTGAATGGGGCAATGCCGCTCACAGAATAAAGTCGGTCTCCATGGATGGTTTTCCACTCATCATCGGGTTGAGAAAGAAGAAGGGTGGGAATCAGAAGAAAAATGAGTTTCATTTTGTCCATTCAGTATAAGGGTGTTTAGATAAATACACGTTATAGAATTGTTCATCACCCGTCACTTCTTCAATTGCCCATTTAGGTAATGTGACTGATTCACTCTCAGATTCCAGTTCTACCTCAGCGATCCAAAGGCCTTCATTCTTGCCGTGAAATTTATCCACATCCCACTGTTTGCCTTCGGCCATAACCTTGTAGCGTGTTTTTTCAATAATATCATTTTCACATAGGGTGAGGAGTAACTTTGCTTCATCCATGGGAATTTCATATTCAAACTCATCCCGTGATATCCCGATGCCACTGGATTTTATTGTAAGAGTGGCAACTTCTCCCTTAGTGCGGACGCGGACAATGCC
>DKLW01000083.1:38215-47733 GCA_002455835.1 Fidelibacterota bacterium UBA6630
AAAATTTTCGTTCTATTTCTTTAGCCATATTATTTTCTAACAGAAAATGGATTTCCAAATTTCATTATTATTCTTTTACCTTTAATAAATAGATGAGTAATGAAGTTAGCATACCAGGGTAGAATGGTTCTAGTCCCAGTGGATTTCCACCGGTAAAATTACCGATGGCCATCCATGAAACACCAACAATGACAGGTGCTATCATTAAAATACTTATACTCCTAGTTGGTCGGTTGGGTGAAAACGATAATAGGAATGGAAGGACCAATCCGGGGATGAGAATCGATCCAATTCCGTACCAGAGATTGACTACAGAGGGGACGCTGAATGCTAATCCCAATGCGATAAATGCGGTGACACCCAATCCTTTACGGACAAATGCTATGGATGCACGATTCAATTGGTGCTGATCTTTGGTGGCGGGGGATTGAATCCGCCATAAAATATCCCTGCCAAAGGTAATGGCACTAATGAGCCCCAACGAATCTATGGTGGACATGATGGTGGCGAGAAGTCCCGTGATGAAAATGCCGTAAGCTAAATTGGGCAGGACCAAAGCACCCAAGCGTGGAAAGGCAAATAAAGGATCACCGGCAGAAAGAAGTGCCTTGGCATAGAGCCCCGTGGAGAGGGTGAGTATATCAAAGATGAACCAGAATCCGATAGAAAGAAGAATCCCTTTTTTGGCTGTCTCTGGCGAATTGGCAGCAGCAGATCGTTGGTAAAATCCCGGGTCAACGAAAGTCCATAAAGCAATGAAGAACCATACCAATATATATTGGATGGATGCACCTCCAGTGGGATCCCAGTAAGATTCCGGTAGATTTAATTCAGAGAGGGGACCACCGGTTTTTATGGAAAAAATGAGAAGGAGGACAAAGCCCACAAACATAAATCCGAATTGAAAATAATCGGTTCGAACCACCGCTTTGAATCCACCCATCCAAATATAGCTGAGGCTGATCCCCGTGGCAATGAGTAGGGCGTATCCAAAGGGCATGCCTATGGCGAACTGAAGGAGAATACCAATACTGAGTATGTAGGGGGCGGGACTAGCGAGAATCAGGACATAGAGTGCGCTGATGACGCCGGCGGTCTTTCCATACCGTTCATGGAATTGATCCGGGAGTGAAATGGTCTTGAGGCGATTTATCTTTCCGGCGATGAAAAAAGCAAAAATTAGTGCAAACACATAATAGGGCAGACCAAAAATGAACCAGGTCTGGATTCCATAATTATAGGTATTTTCGCCGATACCCAAAATGCCCCCATACCATGTGGCCACCAAAGTGATAACAAACCCGGGGAGGCTGAGCTTTCTTCCTGCTAAAAGATAAGACTCCGGATCTTTACCCGTTTGAGTGGATCGGAAAAAACCGAATCCCATGAGTAGTCCCGCATAGAGGACAAGAACGGAAAGATCGAGCCAGTGCATGAATTAGTTTTGAGGGTGGCTGCGAAATACGAGGATGGGTTCAGATGCATCTACTGAAAAGGTGGCGCCGAGAGACTGATTCGAAATGGCCCGGGCGGATGGATCCAATACCATTTCATTTAAGGGATATTTCAGAGCTGTGGTTGACACCATCGTACCAAATCGTTGGGGAAATAATGAAACCACTTCATCGGGAAATGAATCAAAAGACCGCTGTCCACGATGACAGGTGATGGTGGCATGATCCGTGATCATTTTAATATTCAATTTTTCATTATAATTAAAGAGGATATAATGGTTGGCCACGGTCATATCTTCCCGGAGTCCTGTGGCACCGAGAAGGATCACCGATTCAATTCCATTCATCACCGCCCAGTCCAAAGCTTTTTCAAGGTCTGTATTTTCCTGGTTGGGGTCGTAGATTTTCAAACCATGGAATTCATAATCAGGGTTGATGGAATCCAAATCACCGATAATCACATGGGGTGAGAGGTCCAGTTTTGCCAATGCATTGGCTGAGCCGTCCGTGCAGATGACCGTTCCTGCATCCTCCAGTATTTCTAATGGCATCAGGTGGGTGGGGAAAGCACCATTGGCAAGAATAACAACAGGAGATTTAAATAAATTTTCCATTTTCTATTGCTAAAGTTAGTGGTTTTATTGCCATTTTTCATAAAAAACGAGTACCTTTGGACCTAAATTCTTTATAAAAAATGATCCACCCACATCTGAAATTTTGTGGATTTAAAAATGGAGTCGCTGGGAAAACCTAAAGGATAAAGCTCAAAAAATCATCCATAGATATTATGAATAAAATTGTATCTAAATATTCCGATCATCCCATTCGTAGCTGGATAATTAGCCAAAGCTTGGATCGTACTAAGCGAACGCTGTTATCATCATTGATTTTTACATTAATTCTGGCTTCCGGATTGCGATTTTTTATCATCGATGATGATATGTTAAAAATGATGCCTGAAGATCTTCCTTCTAGAGTTTCATGGGATAATATCCAAGAGGAGTTTGGAAGTACAGAAGTGATATTTATTGCTTTTGGTCATGAAGGCAGAGATGTATTTACTCCCAAGGCGCTTGCACAAATGTGGGATTTATCTGAAGCATTGGAAGCATCCAATTGGGTAGATGAAGTCACATCCATATCCACTTCCACACGTATGGATAGTTATGATGGATTCATGGAAATCGATGATCTTCAATTAAATAGAGATCTATCAAAGGATGAAGTAGATGCTATCCTAAAATACCTGGACAAGAATGAAAGGATCAAAAAACAATTTATGACTCAGGATAGGGATTACCTTGTAGCGATTGTCCAGCCTTTTGACAGTATTGAAATGGTAGGATTCGTTGCTGAAGTAAAATCCATCGCAGATAATTTATTAAAAGATTACGATGTTCATTATGGAGGGCAGGCATACTTCACTGGTATCATGCCGCCACTGATTAGGGAAGACGTGATAGGTCTAATGGCAACAGGTATGTTTATCATGATCACCATCCTCTTATTGAATTTGAGAAATGGCACTGCAGTAACTATGGTAGTTACAGTTATCATGCTTTCTTTGGCGGCAATGATGGGATTTATGGGGTGGATGGCTCATTTCACAGGTTCCGGCAAATTTTTATTCACTTTAGCAAATACATCTATGCCCATCATTTTATTAACCATTGCTAACTCCGATGGAGTCCACGTAATGACCAAATTTTTTAAGGAATTCAGGGTGTACAAGGATAAACGCCAAGCGGTAGCATCTACTATGGATTCGCTACTTATTCCTATATTTTTAACCAGTATCACCACTGTTGCTGCTTTTTTAGCTATGACCACATCGCCACTTGAACCGTTAATCGGATATGGTATAACCATTAGTGCCGGTATCTTAATTGCGTGGATATTGAGTTCTACACTACTACCGTCATTAATCATTTTGAGATCATGGGATCATAATGCCAAAGCTTTCTTAACCAAAAGTTTTTTTGAAAAAATGATCGATATACTAGGAAAGGTCGTGTTGACTCATCCGAAATATGTTTTTTCATCAGGATTGCTAATCGTTTTTATTGGGCTGTTTGGCCTATTCAGAGTATCCGTGGATGTGGATATCTCAAAATTTTTTAAAAAGGGCTCTGAATTAAGGGAAAGCATGGACTTCCTTTCTGAAAAAATGAATGGAACCATTGACTTAAGAGTAAGGTTAGTGGGAGATATGAAAGATCCATTGACCTTATTAAATATGTTAAGGTTACAAAAAGAACTTGAAAGATACCCCCAGGTTAAAACCAGTTATTCAATCGCAAATGTTGTGGAACAAATGCACCGCACCGTTATGGATGATGATCCAGCTTACGAGAAAATCCCAGAATCAAGGGAGAAAATAAATAATCTATTTACCATGTATTCCATGTCAGGTGATCCAGATGATTTTTCATCCATGATTGATTATGATTATAATATTGGCCTAGTTACGGCATTCAGTACCAATTTATCAACTCAAGAGACCTTGAAAATTGTAGAATCTACTCAAAAGTTTATGAAAGATATTTTTTCAAAAGCTACTCTTATAGATTTTACGGGAATGATTGTTATCACTCGAGACCTTATTACAATGTTGATCAATTCAACCATTGTAAGCATTGTATTTTCTTTAATTATAATCGGAATGATTGCTTCAATATTCTTTAAAAGGATACTGTGGGGAGTTTTGGCAGTTATTCCATTAACATCTGCCATACTTATCAATTTTGGGTTTATGGGTTATTTTGGTATAGAACTCTCTCACGTAACAGCCATTCTTTCCTCCATTATAATTGGGGTAGGGGTTGATTTTGCAGTACATTATATTGCCCAGTTTCGGAGACTATCACGGACAATCCAAAAAAATGAATTATCTAGAGATGTCGTTGATGATGTAGGCTATCCAATTATACTTGATGCAGCATCAAATATGGGCTTTGGTGCTTTACTATTTTCCGCATTTGTCCCCATACAATACATTGGTGGTTTGATGGTTTTTGCAATGGTTTCAACTTCATTAGGTACATTAACAGTATTGGCTGCTTTAGCAGAGTTATTAAAAGAAAAATTGATTGAGAGGGAAATACAGTGAAAATGATTCTACTGACACTTTTAATGTCTTCAGCATGGGGGCAGACTGGAATAGAAATAGCAAAAATGGTGGATGAAAAGCCCACACCAAGAGACATGGTAAATACCACAAATATGGTCTTGACCAATTCCAAAGGAAAGAAACGAACCAATGTGATGATGTCTAGATCCATTGATGGAAATAAAAAGCAGATCATCTGGTTCTTAGAGCCAAAGGATGACAGAGGTGTTGCATTTTTGAAAATAGAACATAATAATAAGGATGATGAAATGCGAATGTGGTTACCCGCATTTAAAAAAGTGCGGCGTATTTCATCTAAAAGAAAAAGCGATGCATTTATGGGTTCTGATTTAAGCTATGAAGACCTTACAAATAGAGATTTAAATGAGTATACCTATAAGCGTTTGGATGATGAATTGGTCAATAGTACTCAATGTTTTGTTTTGGAATCAAAGCCAAATACATCTGCAAAATCATCCTATTCAAAACATATATCATGGATTGATAAAGAGAATCTTAACATTCTTCAGGAATATTCTTTTGATAAACGTGGTGCTTTAAAAAAAGAAAAATACTTTCAACATAATAAATTGAAAGACTACTACGTAATGAATCAAATTCGAGTCAAAGATGTACAGAAACAACATACCACAGAGGTAACATTCGAAAGTTTAGAAGTTGATACGGGAATTAATCCCGCCTTGTTTCAGGAAAAGAATTTGAAACGGATACCAAAGAATTGAAGATGAAAATATTATTATTTATTTCCATATTATCCGGATTAACAGGTCAATTAAATTATTCTGGTGAGTTAAGTCCATATGTTATGAACCGCACATCTGATCGATCTCAGATTAATTTGCCCTATCGGTTATTGTCACTGGACCTTGGATACACGTTGGGAAGTTGGGATTTAAAAACCAATTCTGCCATCGAATATCGAAATCAACCATCTGAATCAGTCTTTGATCTTAGAGAGATCTATTTAGCCTACTTTCCAGAATGGGGTGAAGTTAAAATTGGAAAACAGATTCATGCCTGGGGTTTCGCCGATGGAAATAACCCAACAGATAATTTAAATCCGTATGACTATTATTATCTTTTTGAACCGGGCGTAGGTAAAAAACTTGGCACTTGGTCTTTTTCCACAAAAATATATTACCGCAATTACCAGATTGAAGGTGTTATTACACCAAAATATGAAGCAAATCGATATCCTTATGGGGAGAAGGATTATCCAATTTCAAGACCTGTGAAACCTGAAATTGAATATCTAGTCAAGGATCAGTTGGAATTGGGATTTAGGGTTCAAACTACTTTAGGGGAGAGCGATCTTGGATTTTCGGTTTTTAAAGGAAAGGATCGTTCACCTAGTTTAGCTACATTAAAATATTTTCCAAAAAACGATAATCAGCCCGATAGCGAAGAACAAATCATTCCCCAATTGGGATACAGGACCACAACTGTCTGGGGAATGGACTTTGTTACCTTTATGGGCAATTTTACAGTTCGAGGGGAAGGAGCAATATTTAAAACGCAAAGCCCTCTTTTACAACTTAATCTATTTAAAATTCCTGCAAACCTTTATGAGCTTCATCATGAAATTGTTTATTCGCAGTATGTATTCCAGATTGAGTATATCACTGCTTCTGGGTTTACAGTCATGGGGCAAATTCTTGGTAATAGTGTGAGCAATCAAGAATATGACTGGTTTCATACCTTATCAAACGAATTGATCACATTTGGACCTCCGGAATTTCAGCAGGGTATGGGAATGCCATTTGCTATGTTTACCGAACAGGCTATTATGGTAAGCAGTTCTGGTGCCTTCATGAATAATCAACTGGAAATAAATGGAAATGTATTATATAATCTTAAATCAGAAGGTCAGATGTTAGGGGTAAGATTGGATTATTCTCCTAGAGAAAATTGGAAGATAGGATTTGGATTAACTCATTTTTATGGAGATAAAGATGAGTTAGATAATCCTTTCACTCAATTAGAAGACTATTCTCATTCAAAAATCGGTTTATCCTATAACTTCTAATCTTTATAATTACATATGTGATTATTCGGTTTATTCTAGTCTCCTAGAAATTAAACTCAAAATTTACATTTAACTCGGTATTGTCACCTTCTTTTCGATAATTAGGCGCAATAACTAGACCCTTATCCGGAGAGAATTCTAAACCCGCAATGAGATAATTTTTATCTTCAATGCTTTCATCCATATTTGGTGAGAATCCATCATGACGAATGAAAATTGCTAAATTTGGTTTCAGTGTATATTGACTATATAATGATATAATTTGACTAGTTATATTTAGACCTGTATCATTTTTTTGATTCCATTCAATCCCGCCACGAATATTTTTTCCACTATAACCGCCAAAAATACCTAAGACAGTTTTATTTTCTGTTGTGAGAGAATCCAAATCATAGTTTTCAGAGGATAAAGAACCTCCAATGTTAAATCCATCATTTTTATTCAGTTTTTGTTCTCCATAAACTAAATGTAAGGATAACTTTTTATGATCATCATTTTCTGTATTTTTATAACCATTTCCGTTAGTAATTAATGTACTAAATCCAAAGCTCTTCATGGCCTTGTAAAATCCAATGCCAATGTCTGCTGAACTAGAATATTTAAATTGATCCATGGACATTTTTTGGATGTACCTTCTACCCCAAGTATTTTCCTGAGTTTTAAACATATTCATGCCTTGCATACCAATAACAATTTTTCCTTGGTTGATCTTCCAATCCACTTTTGCATTTTTTATATACATGTTCTTTGGAGATGATTTATAGTCAACATCTGCCTGAAATTTATAAGTTATATTTTCTGAGACCATTTTGGTGGCCGTTAAATAAACTCTCTTGAGACCAAAGCTACTGTTTGCATCATCGCCAATGGGTCGAGAATAATGGAAAAAAGTCTTTCCTGTAATCTCTTGAGAGATACCCAAATTAAGCGCACTAATCCCAGTGATGACTAAGACCAATAAGAACTTTTTTATTTTTCTATTATTTTTTGTAACCGATAGAATCAAAGGGATTGACCAGTGTCGTTGTGATATTTTTTAAATGAGCACCGATTCTTTTTAAATATCTAGCGTACAAAGCAACTGCTGCTGTTTTAGAAGCAGATCCAAAATCAAGTTCTCCATTGAGCACGTCATTTACAATCTTATCTGATTTCTCAGCCAGTTGTTCGCGGTAATCCACCATCATTATTTTTGCAATGTTTGAATCTTGATTGGTAATGGCTTCACATGTTTTTTCGAATCTTGATTTGACTTCATTTTCTATGTCCGTTAGATCTTTAGAAATTTCTTCTGAAATGATTTGTTCGGAGTGGTTGATTGCTAAATCAAGTATATTTTTGCAGTAATCACCAATGCGTTCAATGTCTACTACAGTGTTGATAAGGATTAGGCCATTTGCTAAATCAACTTTTTCTGATTGTAAAGAATAATGGGTGAGGACTTTTCTACGAACCTCCTGTTGAAATTCGTTAATCTCTTTATCTTTTTTCTTTAATTTTTTGAGAGTCTCAATATCTTGTGCTTCCCTAAGATAAACAATTGCCTTAGAAAAAATATCTCTAGAAAGATTGAGCATTTCATAAGATTGATCCCAAGCTTGCCTAGATAAGTCGTTAGCATTCCAAATATTTGTTAGTTCTTTCCACATAGCAAAGCCTCCTTTAATATTAAAAAATTATGAAAATGACTGGGATGAAATGAATAAGTATATAGCCAATAATAAATAGCGTCAAATTCTTAGATGATTGACTTGATATCTCACCAACCCATTCAGCTAATCGAATTGGAATTTCTCTAAATGGATATAATATTATTATCCCGAAAATGTTAAATATTAAATGTGAAAATGCGACTGTCACTGCAATGGCATTCTGTGTCGTCATAGCGGCTAGCAATGCAGTTACTGTTGTACCAATATTCGCACCAAGTGTATAAGGAAAAAGTTGGCGGATTGTAACAATGCCGGCTCCTGCGAGGGGTATAATCATTGAGGTTGTAATTGAGCTACTTTGGACTAAGATAGTCATTAAAATTCCAAACAGTAAACCCGTTAGAACATTTTTAAAAAGGTAATCATTAATAATTACTTCAAGCTGAGTTAATACTAGGGAGCGCATAGTCTTAATCAGTTTTGCTAGGGCAAAAAACATTAAGATAATAGAAAATATCATCAGCATTATGTGTGTGTAGGGTAAGTAAGAAAATAGTTTATCAAAAACATCAATTAGTGGATTTATAATTGCTTTTAATGGATTGAAAGCTTTGTAGCCGCCTGCGCCAGAGAAAATAGCTTCCATTTTTACAGCAAAGCGCGTGATGATATTATAATAAATCTCAAGCGGGAATAAGATTGTCACTGCTAATATATTAAAAAAGTCATGGACAACACTTGATGAAAAAGCACGTTTGAACTCAATTCGGTTTGTAATATGTCCAAAAGATACAAGTGTATTGGTAATCGTAGTCCCGATATTTGCACCCATAATTATTGGCACTGCGCTGGTCAAATTCAAGGCACCGCCAGCGACAAGTCCTACAACAATAGATGTTGTAGTTGAAGAACTTTGAATGAGGCTAGTTGAAACGATGCCAATTAGTAAACCTGCAAATGGATTGGAGGTCATCTGAATTAATGTTTCAGCAAATCCTTTCCCAAAGAGTTTAAAGGAGTGACCTAATAGTTTTATACTGAAAAGGAAAAGGTAGAGGGTAAGAATTACAAATAATACTTTTAATACCTTTTCAAAGATTGGATTTTTAGTTAGAGATGACAAATTTCCCCTAAATAAATTTTGGCATGGCTTTTATAAATATGTATGTGGTTTTGTATTGAAAATAATATTTTTTAATACTATTAACGCTATGATTTTAATACAAAATTATATAAGAATATTTTATTTTTTTTTT
>DKLW01000065.1:0-19953 GCA_002455835.1 Fidelibacterota bacterium UBA6630
CGGCTGGTGCTTCTTCTTCAGCTGCAGCCTCTGCGGCAGCCGCCGCTTCAGCATCGGCCTGTGCCTTCACTTCTGCTTCTTTTAACTTTTTATCTGCACGTGCAGCAGCACGTTTATTCTTGGTTTCTTCCCGATTCATGGCCCATTTCTTCATTTCTTTTTCGATGGCTTTCTCATCTAACCCTTGTTGGGTTAAATGCCACCGATGTGCCAATCCGCTCCGCTTCATTAATCCATGAGCAGCTTCAGAAGGCTGTGCGCCTATTTTGAGCCATTCCATGAAACGGTCTTCTTTTAAATCGTATGATTTGTTTGCATCAATTGGATTGAACCAACCCAATTCCTCAATGGCGCCACCATCACGGCGATTCCGTGAATCCATTACTACTACACGGTAAAAGGGTCTGTTTCTACGTCCAATTCGTTTTAATCTAATTTTCGTAGCCAATACGTTAATCTCCTTAGTTTAATCCCATCATTTGGTTTTTCAAATTTTTCGGCAGTTTCATTTTGCCCATTTTCTTCACCATTTTTTTCATTTGAGCAAATTGCTTCAAAAGCTGGTTAATCTCTTGGACCGGCCGTCCCGATCCTTTTGAAATCCGTGTTCGGCGAGATCCGTCTATAATATTTGGATCTTTTCGTTCAGATGGCGTCATTGAACTGATTATGGCTTCTGTCCATACCAGTTGACGATCATCTAGATCGATACCTTTTAGCATTTTACGGTTCATTCCAGGCATCATGCCCATAATTTGGTTCAGTGGACCCATCTGTTTAAGTTGTTTGAGCTGATCCTTAAAATCATCCAGATCAAAGGTCGCTTTCTTCAGCTTTTCTTCTAAGGCTTTTGCCTGGTCTTCATCCACAATACTTTGGACTTTTTCAACCAGAGACACCACATCTCCCAGACCTAAGATTCGATCCACGATTCGTTTTGGATCGAATAGCTCGAGTCCATCTGATTTTTCGGATACACCGATAAATTTAATCGGCACTCCAGTCACAGCGGTGATACTTACGGCGGCGCCACCTCGGGCATCTCCATCCAACTTAGTCAGGATCGTTCCCGTTAGAGGCAGAGCTGCAGAAAAGGCTTCAGCGGAATTCACCGCGTCTTGCCCGGTCATTCCATCCGCTATGAATAAAATTTCATCGGGAGAAACCGCTTCGGCAATCTCTTGCACTTCTGTCATCATTTCACCATCCACATGGAGACGACCTGCTGTATCTAAGATTACCACATCGGTTTTCGATGCTTTCGCTTCTTCAACTGCACTTTGACAAATAACCACCGGATCTCCGGAACCTTCATCATACACCGACACATCAACGGATTTGCCTACTTGGACCAATTGCTCAATCGCTGCAGGACGATATACATCCGCCGCAGCCATCATGACTGACTTTTTCTGTTTTTTCAACAGGAGAGCCAGTTTTCCGCAAGTGGTGGTTTTACCCGCCCCTTGGAGGCCTGCCATTAATATTACGGCCGGTTTTTTTGAACCTAGTTCAAGCGACTTGGCGTCTTTCCCCAAAAGGGTCACCAATTCATCGTGAATGATCTTAATGAATTGTTCGCCCGGTTTTACGGATTTTAGAACTTTCGTCCCTTCGGCACGATTTGTCACGCGGCTCACAAATTCTTTCGCCACCTTGAAGTTTACATCCGCCTCTAAAAGGACGCGGCGAATCTCTCGAGATGTCTGCTGAATATTCGAGTCATTAATCTTTCCCAAACCGCGTAGGTTTCGGAAGATGGTGTCGAACCGGTCTGCCAGCTGATTAAACATAAATTTTCGGCTCAATAATAGCTTGGGATATTAACTTACTTTTCTTCTCTAAATCAATAAAGAAAGCGAAACCATTTCTACCTTATTTTCTTCTATGGAATATGGTATATCATCTACGATTTCATCCGATCTGCCTAGAATTAGAGAATTGAATGAAATGGCGCTTCCAGCCGTTAATAGTATCCCCATTGAGGATTTCAATCATTTTTTGGATGCGGCTGATTACTTTAAATCTATTTTTATAGCGGATAAATTAGTGGGGTATTTAATCGCCCTTCAGCCGAAAAGAGATTATGATAGTGTGAACTATAAATATTTTGAAGCAAATTATGATTCATTTATGTATGTAGATCGAATCGTTATTGATTCCAATTATCGAGGTATGGGACTGGGGAAATTATTTTATGATGATCTTTCTCAATTCACCCGTGGCCGTGCACCTATAATCACATGCGAAGTGAATATTCATCCACCGAATCAAAAATCAATGGCATTTCATAAACATTATGGATTTAATCAAGTAGATACTCAATTATCTGAAGGCGGTTCCAAGGAAGTTTCCTTGATGGTTTTGCATTTATAATTTGGATTACATTGACTGTGTCAATGAGGTGTTGACAATATCAACACATACCATATGTATTACTTCAAAATCACCATCTTTTTTGTATCTATAAAATCGGCAGTCCTCAGCTGATAAAAATACACGCCAGCTCCAACAGGAATTCCTGAGATTGATTTTGTATTCCACGTTATCGATTGATATCCAGCAGCCATGGTGACATCAATCAACGTAGTCACTTGCCTGCCTAAAAGATCATACACCACCAATTGCATATGGGTTTCTTTTGGAACATCAATATTGATAGTAGTAACCGGATTAAACGGATTTGGATAGTTTTGATGAAGGGCAAATGCTTTTGGGATGGATTTTAACCGCACCACCTGCGTGCCGACACTTAATTGCTCTCCATGTCGACCATATATCATATAGGCAATATTTACATCCACATCTTCATCCGTTTCAAGTGAATATGGAATATTAAGATCCAATACATCGGTTGAATCCATAGCACCTTTAGTCACCCAACCCATTCCAAGAAGCGTATCAATCTTACTTAATACCATTGCATCAGAAGTGGATTGTAAGGATTCTATATTTAACTGCACCAATTCAAGGGGATAATTAATCATGAGTTCAACCGTTTGAGCACCGTTTATCGTTTCCATACTCATTTTACCATTGGATACAATAATATCTATTTCATCACCAAAAGAGGCCAATACTTCGTCAGCCTTTATGCTATTATTTTCTCTAATCCAATACCACATACGTGTAAATACAGCAGCATCATAAATATCAAATTTTCCATCCACATTGGGTTTAAGATTGGGCAGTGTACCTGTAGTCGGAGCCAACTCAAAATCCATGATTTTATTTTGCCAACCATTAATCATGGCCGATAAATCTCCCCCATCAATTTGTCCATCCAAATTGAAATCACCTATAAAACCAACGAAATATGATAAGCTAGAATCCACGGCAGCATTCCCTGCACGATCCTTGTATCCTTTCACATTTATTACAATACTATCTCCAGAAGTAAAAGGGCCTTCGATTCGAACTTCAAATCGTTTGTTATCATTGAATTTATATTCAAACCCATACTGATTGTCTAGGTTTGCGTTCATAGACACTTCGCCCGTATCTGCCCATTCAGAAGTGGTATATTCTATAAGGATGTCACCCATCAATGGATTGGGTGAAGTCCACGATACTTTGGTGTCAACAATGGAGGGGGCTACAATGTCAATTAGAATACCATCAGAAGCACTGACTTCCGATTCCCGATTTCGCTCATCCAGACCTTTTACATGAAAATAATATGTGGAATCATGCTGCAGGTCTAGACCTGTAGCGGTTATAAATGTATCTGTACCCACGAACTGCCAATCCACAATATTATTTTCTTCAAATGTCCCAATGGCATATTCATAATTGACGGCACTATTATTTTCAAATCGCTCCCAATGTGCTGATAATTTGGTAGCATCATTCCATAGTGATGTATCGGTAATACCCAACCCATCAAAAACATTGGCTGTTTTAAGTAATGGCAATGCCCTTGGGTGTTCTATAGCGCCCATATCAACATCAGATCCGTCAGGATTTGGACGGACTCGTCCATAAATATCTATATTGGCGCTCCCATTTGGATCTCCTCCGCCTATGGCATGAGAATAATTACCCAAATAATATCCGGACTCAAACAGTGGATCTTCATTCACGCTACCCTGCCCCCAATTCACTATACCATTTCCTTTTGTATTTATAGAGTCTTCACCACCTTGAATTGTTGTATATGAAACATCTAGACCAAAAGCGCTTCCTGTTGATGCAAATTCAATGGAACTCCCCGAATTACCCCACACGACTGAATTGGTCAAGGATGGATTCCCTGTAGAAGCGTTACCAAATAATTCAAGATAAATGCCCGCCCCATCATTTTCAGCAATGGTCAAATGGTTCATCTTTGGCTTGGTCCCCGCTTCTCCCAAATAAATACCGCCGCCTTTTGGTGCTTTATTTTTTGCAATAACGATATTGGTCAAAATAGGTACACTATTAATACAATAAATACCGCCGCCTTTTTCTTGGGACGTATTATTTAATATACGCATATGAGAGATAACAGGGCTTACATTATCAAAATAAATACCGCCGCCATTTGAACTCAATCCATTGATGATTGTAAACCCAGTAAAAGATGTAGTTGAATCTTCGTTAGTTTTAAAAGTGACCACCGTGCCATTCTTGTCTCCGTCAATAATAGTATTCGGTATATGTGAAGAATCAGCAGTCGTCATATATAAAGATCCAACTTTCAACGGTTTACCCTTCAAATCAATATTTTCTTTATATGTACCATTCTTCACCAAAACAGTCCCGTCTGTACTCACAGAATCAATTCCCATCTGGATCAATTTGTAAGGATATTCCTCATTTCCAATCCACGGACCGGCAGTATTCCCAATATCCACAAACGCATAATTATCCTGATAATGGAAGTCCAATGTATCTGCTGCAGATTGACTCCCCACTTGAACAGAAACAATGGCTTTCGCCCAACCCGTGCCCAAACCGGTTGGCACAAGTACTTCAGGTGCCACTTTTATGATAGAATCGGAACGGGTGATAATGGTATCACCAACAATTGATTTTTCATTTTTCAAGAAGGTAACGGACCAATCTTGAAAATCCACACCATATCCGGATATATAAATAGAATCTCCTGCTACAGCCTTGTTCACGGACTTCCGAGTACCACTAGAATCTATATAAATCTGATTCATAATGGGACTCGCTACCTGCTCACCCACATTCAGAATGAATTGATCACTGGTCAGCAAACTATCACCAATAACTGTTACCGTAGTGGTGCAATTTCCAGCGGCCAATCCATTGGGCAATCGAACGAACAATTCTGTACTGCTGGATGGAGATTCAAATACAGATCCTGTTAATGTTGACCCATATTGAAGAAATGAGATTTTTGTTGTATCCCCAGATGGGTTAAAATTCAAACCATTAAAGGTGACCATCTGTCCTGCTGCGGGAGTTTCTGGGGTGGTTTCCATCATCCATGGAAAATGACATTCAGATGTATCCTGTGTGCCAAAATAGATTTTATTTGTACATGTGGGGTACGGTGTACACAAACGATTGTTATTTACATCCATCCAATTCAGATTAGGCATATTACAAAATGCCTCTGAAACACGGCCTTTAAATTGATTATTCCGTAAATCAATTCCATATAATTCTGGTAACGATGCCAGACTATCTGGTATTCTGCCTGAAAATTGATTATCCCTCAAATTGATATATCGAAGCTTTTTTAAATACATGATCGAGTCGGGTAGCTCACCAGAAATTTGGTTATTATTCAGCTCAAGATATTCGAGGTTTGTCAACCTTCCAATCGATTCTGGGATTGTGCCGGTCAATTGATTCTCATGAAAAAATATGCCATATAAATTGGAAAGGTTCACAATGGAATCAGGAATATTTCCCGAGAATTGGTTACCTTGAAAATGAAGATAGTGGAGTTCCTTTAATCGGCCTAACCACGATGGAATTTCCCCCGTTAACTGGTTGTACTCAACCGACAATGAACGCAATTTTGATAAATTTCTTAATGTATCAGGCAGCGCGCCGGTAAATGTATTCCCGTTAATCCGTAGATATTCCAGTTCAGATAATGCACCAATGGTTTCTGGTATCTGTCCAATGAATTTGTTATCTGACATATTAAGGGAATATAGTTTAGTCAATTTAGCCATTGAATCCGGGAGCGAACCTGTGAGTTCATTACTATATATTTCAAATGATCGGAGTTGCTGCAATTCTGTTATTTCATCAGGGATGGTACCCGTCAATTTATTGTTCCCCACATTGAAATAATGAAGATTAGCTAAGTCTTTAATATCACTGGGTATGATTCCGGTAAATTCATTGTCATATAGGTATAAACTATACAGATTATTGAAGTCCCATATAAATGATGGCAGCGTTCCCGATAGTTTATTATTGCCAAGTGAAAGGGATGATAAATTTGATAAATACTGTAATGAATCAGGTATGGTGCCGGTGAATTCATTTCCACTTAAATTGAGATTGTCCAAGTTCGACATTCTTCCAATCCAGTTAGGGATTATCCCTGAAAATTGATTATAACTCACATTTAACTGCCTGAGATTCGGCATATATTGAATTGAATCCGGGAGGGTGCCAGTTAATTGATTATAGTATAGCGAAAAATGCCTAATGTTTGACATGCGGTATATCAACGGAGGAAACTCGCCGGATAGTTGATTGTTCTCTAAATAGAAATTTTCTAATTTTGTTAAATGGATCAAAGAATCGGGCAAGGGTGTAGTGACATCACTCCCATACATAGAAAAATAGTTCACCTCTGTTAAATTGCCTACACTGGATGGCAATGGTCCATTAATAGAAAAATTATAGACATGAAAATAGGTCATGCGTCCATTAGACCACTGCTGGTACCCTATATCTAATGGCGCTGTTCCACTTCCGTTCAACGTGGTAATATCTTCAAGAAATTGGATATCTTTTTCCCAATAGCACGTACCATTAATATCCACATAACCCGTATTACAGCTTTGCGCGTTCAATAGCGATTGCCATAAGTTTATTATGAAAATAAGAGAAATGATTCCGAGTTTTTTATCGAACATCAATGATCCCTTTTCCAAAAGCCTTTAGTGATAATTCGTTTGCAGACGAATCCAAAATAATGGTTTCTTGACTAATCAAAATTGGCGCTTCTCCGGATGTTTTTGCACTAAACTCAATGTTGGCTATATCACCAGTCCCGCCTACAGATTTGCTATTGGCCCCTAAAAATGTTATGTAAATAGTCAAGATGCCGTTTTCTGTATCATTATCTGTAACAAAGAATGGTGGATTTTCATCCGAGAAAAGAGAGCCGGCCATAACGGATTTCACCGCCAGTTTCTCCACGTCATAGTGAACGGGGATCTGAGCCATCCCTACATTATCTACTTTCATGGCATACACATCTACATGGGCGGGTTTCCCATAGGACGCCTCCACACGATCCGGGAAAAAAACGATAGCAGGCGGCACAATACCTTTGGAGTCTGCCGCTTCCAAGTCTAATGAATTATCAAAGATTGGTTCGTGTATTTCGCAAGCCATGAATCCGAGCCACCCAACGAGCAGAATGGGTTTAATCCAACGCAATGTAAAACCTCAATTGGGGACTTTTTAATTCAGGGGACATAGTTATGTCCATACCTAAGGATTCATCTTTAGGTGTATCAGGTAAGGGTCCGGCGATATAAGCATGGATGATATTGGCAATCCAAATTGCGCCACCAACCGTAGCGAATAATTTTAAGCGATCATTTGCTGAATGTTCGTCTTTCAGAATTTTCTTCGCATCTGCTTTCAGGGAAGCAATTTCATCATGATCTGTAGATGCATTGTAATTTTCATAACTGGATTCAAACTCGTTGTATGCCTTGCTGTATTGTGAATAAGAAAGAATGGCCAGTGTGGTGGCTCCCAGTCCAGAGCCCAACCAAATTTTAGCGGATGTCTTTCGACCCAAGAAGTATTGGCCCCATCCGGGCAGTACAGTCGATCGCCATAATGCACCCAATTTTGCCTCTCTTAACCTTCTCGCTGCAGCTATTCGTGCAGCTTCAGCCTGGTCAATGGCAATTTGTTTTGCCTCTTTTTCTTTTACCACCTTTTCTTCTTGAAGGGCACGGGGTGAAATTCGATTAACCAAATTCCATGCCAATAATTCAATTTCGGTAATAATACCATGAGGATCACCATTATAAAATACACGCCGTTCTTCTACTGTCGCCCTTTTCTCCACTGAGAATAAATCTACATCGAATGTGTACCATCCATCTTTATTAACAATATTCCCCCGTACTATATAATCTACACCCAACATATTTCCGATTTCGATTGCGCATGACTCCGAAAGACAAGGATCGCCTAACATGCCTCTCTCATCCAAAATTTCATTTACTGTTGTGCGACTCACAATGGCCTGAATGGCTTTGGTTCTTTCCAACTCTTGGCCAAAATGATCAGTTAGGACATCCAGTTCCAACCGAACCATACCTGATCCCGCAAAGGGTAAAATAGCGACTGTTGTGAAAGATGTATCTTGCGATAGAGCTACATTTGGAATAATAGTCCTATCGGAAAGAGAAAAATATTTAGGGGGTGAAAATGAAAAAAGAGACTGTCCTGTTATTTGCAGAGCAGATACCCATAGAATAATGAAAAATAATTGAAATGTTTTTTTATTCAATATCCAGTCTCGAATTAAAATAAATCTAATTTACGGCTTATATCGTTTTTGCGCTTTTAATAAATATATGTCTGCTTTTTCTGTTTTACCATCTTGTGCCAATGATACTATCCGTAAAGCTTCTAATAAAGGAATAACTGTATTATCATAATTGGAATAAAATGCATCCATGGCTTTGGCAATAATATCCACCTGATAGCCTGCTTCCTCTGACCGATGTTCATCTATGATGTCATAAAATCGTTCGATATAATATGGCTCCACCCAATTGGGGTCCTGATTGAATTGTTTTTTCACTTCTTGCTTATGATGAAACTTCAGCTTGGCACCAGCAGAATATACACCGTTAATAAAAGCGACTTTTTCTTTCATCCCAAGGGATTCCCAATAGGTGGCCGGGGTGCGTATCTGCCCAAATAAACATGTGAAAAAAAATAGGATGCCAAATATGTCTTTAATTTTCATTTTAATTCATCAAACTGGTTTACAATTGGGACCCTTCTCCCCATCCCAAATGCCTTAGAAGTTACGCGTAATCCCGGTGCAGCTTGCCTTCTTTTATATTCATTGATTCGGATGCGGCGGGATATGTCTTTTACCAGTTCCGCATCAAATCCTTCATCAATTAATTCTGACGGTGATTTTTCGTCTTCAATCAGTGCCGACACCAATGGGCTCACCACATCATAATCGAATGGATCTACTTGATCAGGGCGTAATTCGGCAGAAGGTGGTTTTTCTATGGAATTTACAGGGATTCGATCAAAGCCTGCTTTTTCATTGACCCAGCGAGAGAGTGCATATACATCTGTCTTGGATAAATCTGATATTACAGCCAACCCTCCGTTCATATCACCATAGAGCGTGCAATAACCCATGGCCAATTCAGTTTTATTTCCTGTGGATAACACCAACCAATTGAATTTATTGGATAATGCCATAAGAAGCGTACCACGAATCCTTGCTTGTATATTTTCTTCCGCCACGCCCGAATCTGTATCCATGAAACTTTGAAACAATGCATCATCAAAAGTATTTGCGGTGGATTCAATTGGAACTACCCGATAATCAATGCCCAAATTTTCAGCAAGTGTTCGTGCATCATCTTTACTGTGATTACTGGAATACTTTGATGGCATGGATACACCATGGACACTCTCTACCCCAAGTGCATCGACAGCGATACATGCAGTTAAACT
Organism: Fidelibacterota bacterium UBA6630; assembly: GCA_002455835.1. GTDB lineage: Bacteria > Fidelibacterota > Marinisomatia > Marinisomatales > TCS55 > TCS55. The sequence continues at coordinate 9,877 of DKLW01000065.1, forward strand.
GGAATCAATGCCACCGCTGAGTCCCAATACGGCTTTTTTATGACCGGTTTTGGAAAAATAGTCCCGAATCCCCAACACAAGGGCATTATACATTTTTTCTTCACGTTTTGCCTTGAATAATTCTATGGGCTGTGCTTCTGCTAAATCCACCGTGAGCATTCTTTCTTCAAAAGCATCTCCTTGGGCGATTAAGTTACTTTGACAATCATAAACTAAAGATTGCCCGTCAAAGATCAATTCATCCTGAGCCCCCACCAGATTGCAATAAATAAAGGGTATGGATGTATCTGCTACCTTTGATTGAATCAATTCGGCACGGTCTTTCAGTCGACCGGTTCGAAAAGGGGAAGCAGAAATGTTGATAATGAGGTCAGCGCCCTTCTGCTTCATTTCTTGGGCCAAATTGCAGGCATAATCCTTATCCCATAAATCCTCACAAATTTGAAGACCTATTTTTGTGGACTTTCCATCAATATCAATATCAAAAACAGCTGGCTCCGTACCATTTTTAAAATAACGATCTTCATCAAATACATCGTAAGTAGGGAGTAAAATTTTCTTATAATACCCAAGAGTCTGTCCATTGCCGCAGATAAATGAACAATTGTATAACCCTTCATCCGTTTTTAAAGGAGCACCAAGTACCAACGGAATCGTCGATAGGTTCGCAATATCGTCTAGCGCATCCGCCGTATCTTGAATAAATCGATCCCTGAGTAATAAATCTTGAGGAGGGTAGCCAATGAGGACCAATTCAGGAAATACAATCAAGTCGGCCCTTTCATCAATAGCCCTTTGATACCATTCTATAATTTGGGCCTTATTTTTCTGGATTGCCCCAACGGTAGGGTTGATTTGGCAAAGGGTAATTTTCATTTAACTTGAAATATTAAAATCAGAGAATTGATTAGTCAATCCACTCCAATCTATTTCCACATTTTCAACGCGAGAAAAAGGCGATCCTTGTTTGACTTTTTTGATAAGTGATTCTAATCCCGCCTTGGTGCCTTCTGCCATCACTTCTACTGTGCCATCCGGTAAGTTTTTTGCATATCCACATAAACCCATTTCGCGGGCGGCCTGAACGGTAAACCAACGAAAACTTACCCCTTGTACTTTTCCGGAAACAGTCAATTTAACGGATAACTCATCTTCCATTTAATAATTCATTAACTTTATTTAATACATCATTTGGAGTATTTGCTTTATGTAATTTTTTCATATCCCATGTTTCATACCCTACCACTGGCTTTTCCAGTTGAAAGGCATAAGCAATTTCACTCAATGTACCATATTTACCTGAGATGGCAACGGCCACATCACAATTATAGGCAAGGATCACATTACGGCCAATACCGATGCCTGTTGAGACTGGAATATTAATATGTCCATTTGCTTCTACCTTATCTGTACCTTTTAGGATGCCAACGACCGTACCATTGGCTTCACTTACCCCTTTGGCAATAGCTTCCATAACCCCTTCTCCTCCTCCGCAATAGACCAAAAATTTGTTTTCAGCTAAAAGGCGTCCAATAGCAACCGTATCCGCATAGACCTGATCTGTTATATCTCTACCACCGAAAACGGATATTCTGGCGCGATATTCCACTAGGGCTCAATCCGATACATCGTTCGAGGATATGGTATTGCTTCACGAACGTGTATTGTTCCACAAATCCAGCCTACTGTTCGCTCAAGACCCAATCCGAATCCAGCGTGAGGTACTGACCCATATTTCCGAAGATCTAAATACCACTGGAATGGCTCTACGGGCAAGTTATGTTCTTTAATTCGCGCCAAGAGAATATCATGATCATCTTCACGCTGACCGCCACCAACGATTTCCCCAAATCCTTCTGGTGCAATCATATCTACACCCAAAGCCAAATCCTCATTCTCTGGGTCACGCTTCATGTAAAATGCTTTAATGTCAGCTGGCCATCTGTGAATCATTACGGGCCGATCAAACTCTTCCGAAATAATGGTTTCATCTGTTCCACCAAAATCAGATCCATATTTGAAATCAACTCCCTTATCTTTCAGGATTCTAGCTGCTTCATCATAGGTAATTCGAGGAAATGGCGGTACCACTTTTTCTAAAGATGAGGTCTCTCTTTCCAATATCTTCAATTCTTCCTGACAGTGTTCAAGACACCACTGTACCACATAACTCACATGTTTTTCTGCCCAATCCATGTTTTCATCTAAATCACAGTAAGCCATTTCCGGTTCGATCATCCAAAATTCAGTGAGATGACGTCTAGTTTTAGATTTTTCTGCTCTGAAGGTGGGTCCAAATACATAAATCTTTCCGAAGGCCATGGCGCTGGCTTCGCCATAAAGTTGTCCACTTTGAGTTAAGTATGCTGATCGATCAAAATAATCCAACTCAAATAAGGTACTTGTCCCTTCCACAGAATTCCCGGTAAGGATTGGAGAATCCATAAGCGTAAAGCCATTATCATCATAAAAGTCGCGGGTAGCTTTAATAACTTGATGGCGAATTCGCAGAATGGCATTTTGGTTTTTGGACCGGAGCCATAGATGACGATTATTCATAAGAAAGTCTGTACCATGCTCTTTATGAGAGATGGGATATTCATCGGCGATTTGGTGAACTTCTATGTTCGTCACGCCCAATTCATAACCACCAACGGATCGGGGTTCTGCCCGTACGGTTCCCGTTACTGTTACCGAGGACTCCTGCGTCAGTTCATTTTCTAAATTAAAAATGGCTTCATCTGTTTCTGCCTTTACCACAACACACTGAACCAATCCAGTGCCATCTCTAAGAATTAAAAACCAAATTTTCCCGATTGACCGCAGGTTATAGACCCATCCATTTAGGGCAACTTCCTGGCCGTCATAATCTTTTAATTGTGCAATTGTTGTTTTCATATTTTCCATATTTCAAATTAAATAAGTTGTGATATTACCACGATGTCATGATTTCGTTCAAAACATCTTCCGCAATTTTTGTTACTGCTACAGTAGTAGCAAATTCCCTGGGATCTCCAAATTCATCATCATCTTCCCCATCAATTAAACCATCGCCGTCATTATCGATGGCATCCGAACTGATATCACCGGAAAGTCCATATGCCCCCCACCCTGAAAAGCTTTTCTCAAGGAGGTTTTTATCCTCACGTACATCATACCATTCCACTTTCATATGAACTGTAAATCGATACTCGGTCACTGCTTCTTCTTTAGTGAATGTGTAAGGCGCATCGGATACACGTGTAATGGTTCCCCTTAGAATGGAAGTCGCCTGATCTTCATCCGTAACCCTTAATATATTTTCTTCATTGAACTTCACCAATAGATTTTCCGTGACCGATTCACTCATGCCGAATTCTGCCGTTTGATTTTCTACAATTGGAATAGCGATCGAATTAATATGCGCAGGAATGCTCCCGGCCATGGAGTAATACATGCAAGAGGTGATCAGAGCAGCCCAAATCACAAACAAAAGAGTGCGAAAAATTAACTTACCCATTGGATTTTATTTTCCTCTCCAAACCATACTGGTCAATCTTTCGATATAAGGTCCTCTCACTCATACCTAGAGATTTAGCAGAGGCTCGTCTATTGTTATTGAAAAATTTTAGCGTTCGTGCAATTGCTTCCCGTTCAAGGTCTTCTAAACTCATATCTCCGATGGAACTGTTTTTGATGAAATATTCAGATTCTTCATCGATATGAAGGCTGGGGGTGACTTCACCGCTTTCCTGAGGTATCAAAGGCAATCCCATTTGACTTTGCACCGGCGGTGTTCCTTGAGAGGCAATTTGTTTTAAAAATTCTACATCCTGACGAAGTAAGAATAACTGCCGTAAAATTAATTCTCTTTCAGCTGATTCGGCTGGCTGAGACATAACCACCGGCAAAGCAGTATTATTTTGAGCATAACCATTCAACCCCAACTGTCGCTCCACCATTTCAACCGTAATCCGCTCCCCTTTTTCCAAAACTATGATACTTTCTACAAAATTCTTCAATTCTCTTACATTTCCATCCCAAGAATAATTTTTCATAGTACGGATGGCTTCCGGCATAAATCCGCGATACAACATATCATTGGATCGTGTGAATTCTAATGCAAACCGCTCTACCAGCAAGCTGATATCTTCTACTCGATGGCGAAGTGGCGGGGAGTCAATCGTAACTGTTTTCAATCGATAATACAAATCTTGGCGAAATTGTCCTTTTCGAACCAAATCGCCCAAATCTTTATTGGTGGCTGCAATAACGCGGACATCCGTATTCTTGGATTTTGATGCACCCACGGGCATGAATTCACCGCTCTCCAATACACGAAGAAGTTTTACCTGGGTTTCTAGAGGCGTTTCTCCAATTTCATCTAGAAAGATGGTTCCTTTGTTGGCTGATTCAAAATATCCCTTTCGATCATCTCTCGCATCTGTATATGCACCCTTTTTATGGCCGAAGAGCTCACTTTCAATAATACCTTCAGGTATTGCACCGCAGTTTACCGTTACCAATGGCTGGTGAGACCGTTTTGAATTTTGGTGGAGCGCTTTGGCGATCATTTCTTTCCCTGTGCCTGATTCACCCGTAATAAGAACGGAAATATCAACCGGCGACACTTGGGCCACCATTTCCAGCACTTGCTGAATTGCATCTGATCGACCGATGATGCCTGACTTCTGTTGGATTCGTTCAATACTCATTAAAATGCCTTTGCTAATTCTTTTTCAATTTTGGTGATTTCGTCCCTCAAATTCGCTGCCCGCTCAAAATCCAGATTTTCTGCAGCTTCAAACATTTCTTGTCGGATCATATCCACAGCGAGTTTTTTATCCATTTCGCTGAAATCATCCCCTTTACGGCTTTTGTAAGGCACTTGTTCAGGTTCGTGGATTGAGTCTGCTACAGCAGTGGACCCAATGATATCATCTGTAGATTTATACACAGTGGTGGGTGTAATACGGTTATCCGCATTATATTTTTCCTGGATGGCTCTTCGCCGGGTGGATTCATTGATTAAATAATCCATAGCATCGGAAACATTGTTGCCATACAAAATCACCTGACCATTGATATGTCGTGCCGCCCTACCGGCCACCTGCATGAGTGAACTACGAGAACGTAAAAAGCCCTGTTTATCTGCATCAATGACCGCTACCAATGATACTTCAGGAAGATCTAACCCTTCACGGAGAAGATTAATCCCCACCAAAACATCAAATTCTCCCAATCGTAGATCCCGTAGAATCTGGACCCGTTTGAGCGTATCCACTTCGCTATGGAGGTATCTTACGCGGAGGTTGACCCCACGTAAATATTCAGATAAATCTTCTGCCATTCGTTTTGTAAGGGTGGTGATTAATGTTCGTTCATTTCGTTCTACCCTTTCACGGATCTCGCCAATAAGATCATCGATTTGCCCATGGCTCTTACGCACTTCTACTTGTGGATCCAACAATCCTGTGGGACGGATAACTTGCTCCACCACTACCCCATTGGCCAATTCCAATTCGCGATCCGCCGGTGTTGCAGATACATGGAGCATCTGTTTTTGGGTGGCATGGAATTCTTCAATTTTCATGGGACGATTATCCAGCGCACTGGGCAAACGGAATCCATGTTCCACCAATACTTCCTTCCGTGCACGATCACCATTGTACATGGCCTGAATCTGCGGAAGCGTCACATGAGATTCATCAATGATAGTCATAAAATCATCAGGAAAAAAGTCAATCAATGTATAAGGGCGTTCACCGGGCTTACGCCCAGAAAAATATCGGGAATAATTTTCAATGCCGGAGCAATATCCTACTTCCATCATCATTTCCAAATCAAAATTGGTCCGCTGCTCCAATCGTTGTGCTTCTAATAATTTATCATGGACTCGTAAAAATTCTAATCGGTCAATCAATTCACTACGTATTTCACCTGAAATCCTGTTAATCGTTTCCTGATCTGTAACAAAGTGCTTACCGGGATAAATAAATTCATTATCCATCTCTTTCAGAATTTCACCTGTTAATGGATCAAACCTCATAATTTGATCAATTTCATTACCGAATAGCTCTACCCTAATTCCTACATCTTCATAGGCAAGATAGATTTCAATCACATCCCCACGCACACGGAATGAACTCCGCTCAAAGACCGTATCATTCCTGAGATAATGAATATTGATTAAACTTCTTAAAAACGCCTTCCGATCCAGAACAGCGCTACGCTTCAAGTGGATAACCTTATCTTTATACTCTTCAGGAGAGCCAATACCATAAATACATGAGACAGAACTGACCACTATCGTATCTCTACGACTTAATAGAGAACTAGTTGCTTTCAATCGCAAGATATCAATTTCTTCATTTACAGACATATCTTTTTCGATAAAAGTATCGGTCACAGGCAGATAGGCTTCCGGCTGATAATAATCATAATAACTGATAAAATATTCCACCGCATTATCCGGGAACAACTGCTTGAATTCGCCATACAACTGAGCCGCCAAGGTTTTGTTGTGGGAAATAATCAATGTGGGCCGTTGCACCTTTTCAATCACATTGGCCATGGTAAAGGTCTTCCCTGAGCCGGTGATACCCAACAATACTTGATGCTTATCACCACTATTCAATCCTTGAACCAACCCATCAATAGCTTGGGGCTGATCCCCTTGCGGCTTGAATTCTGAATGGAGTTTAAAATCTGTCATAACGGCAAATTTACCTCGGTTAATTTATACGATACAATGGCAGAGATGGAATAATTATAATTAAAATATTATATAAATTTATATTCATTTCTCCTTTTTTTAGGATTCTCATTTTAAGAGGGTGTGAAAAATGGATGATCAATATTAAAATCCAGACGCATTAAATAAAGGAATTGGGGATACTTCCCTATAAATTAATCACCGAGGCCCTTAAGCATTTTTCAATCCATCGCTTCTTTCGTTAAATACATAACCAATTATAAATGAGAACATTCCTTAAACAGTTCAAGTTAGATCTCGTCAATTTGCGTCTTTCACACCTTTCATTTTCAATCCTCTACTCTGTCGTTACATATGTCATTTATAATGCATTTACAGTGGATAAAATTGCCAAATGGTTTTATGTAAAAGGAGAATATGACTACCTAGGACTCGGTGCATATTATTTGGTGGGACTCTCCCTTGCTATCGCCGTATTTATGCTTGTAGCTCATAAATGGACGATAAAACCATTTGCTATATTTTTCACAATCCTCAGCGGGATGTCTACCTACTTCATCGTGAAGTATGATGTGGCTATCGACTTGAGTATGCTCGAGAATACATTGAACACCGATCCCACTGAAGTGCGAGGTTTATTATCATTTCAAATGATTCCCTATATATTTTTTCTCATCATCCTCCCCAGTATTGGAATATATTTTGTAGATATCCATTTTAAACCCAAGGGTAAATACGTTATTGAATCTCTTGTTGCCTTTGCCGGATCATTCATTTTAGCGTTGGCTTTGCTCTACGCCCAATTCAATCCCATTCACCGTGCGGGAAATATGTCGAGAAAATACATTGTTTATCAATTGACGCCGGTGAACCATATGCAAAGCATCATTGGTCTGATTCAATATAGAATACAGGATCTATTTCCGGGCAAAGCGGACGAACCCATCTTTGTGACGGCAAATGCCACCCAATTTGATGAAGACTTAATTGTCGTTTTGGTAGTTGGTGAATCGGCTAGACAGAAAAATTTTAACCTATATGGATATAATCGAGAAAAAACGACTCCCATCCTATCCAATGTTGAGGATCTCCATGCGCTTAATGGCATAGCCAAATATGGTTCTACACTCTATGCCCTGCCTCATATTCTCAAAAAACAGGATGTATCCATCGCCACTATTTCTGCTACAGCGGGAATTCAAACTGCATGTTATTCTCATTTCTCACTCTATGACAATTGCGGCACAGTGGACCAAATCCGCGTATCCAATTGTAAATATGGAGATGACTGCTATGACGAAGATGTGATTCCCCTATTGAAAAAAAATCTCAGCACTTATGAAAATGGCCAACGATTTATTGTCCTTCATTTGGGAGGCGGTAGTCATGGACCCAATTATCAAAAACGGATTCCTGAAGACTATTACCATTTTCAACCTTTATGTGATGATGCGGACGTCGTCAATGAATGCACTGAGAATGAACTCTACAATTCCTACGACAATACCATTTTTTACACGGATTATGTCCTTGGCAATATCATCAAAGAATTGGATGAATCGAATGCCCCCTATGTATTCATTTATATCTCCGATCATGGAGAGTCACTTATGGAAGAAGGTCGAGTATTCCACGGGATGCCACCGGGTATTCCACTTCCGCCAGAACAAAAGCAAGTCCCTCTACTGGTAAAATCATCCATTCCACTCACCATTTTAGATCGAGATGAATATCCGCAACCCCATGTGTTTGATTCAGTTTTGGACCTTTTGTCCATCGAAACCAATATTTCAGATAAGTCCGATAGTTTTCTGAAGAAATGATAGATAGTATGATCAAGTACATTGGGATATTTCTATGGATATCTATGTCATTGGGTTTGGCGCAGGACAATATCAATTCTGACTCACCAGATAAAATAAAATTGAAATACTTACTTCACCTTCCCAATCAATATGAAAAATATCCTCAAATGAATTGGCCAGTTATTCTTTTCTTACATGGCATGGGTGAAAGGGGTGATAACCTTGAATTACTGAAAATCCATGGTATGCCAAAGATTACAAGCAAGAATAAAGATTTTCCATTTATTGCCATATCGCCACAATGTCCCATCGATAATTTTTGGAATGATACAACAATCCAAGACGCATTGATGGGGCTCTTAAATGAGATTATTTCAAATTACCGCACCGATAAAAATCGTATTTATCTTACGGGATTAAGTATGGGTGGGTATGGTACTTGGTCATTGGCGGCGAAACATCCCAACGTATTTGCAGCAGCGGTTCCTATTTGTGGTGGTGGCGACCCAACTACGGTAAAGAGACTAAAAGATATGCCCATTTGGGCGTTCCATGGAGCAAAAGATACGGTAGTTCCGAGCTCGGAAACTGAAGCGATGGTCTCCGTATTGAAAAAGATTGGTGGAAATGTAAAGTACACCTTATATCCGGATGCATATCATGATTCATGGACGAAAACATATGAAAACGAACAATTGTATCAATGGTTACTTTCTCATCAGAAGTGAATCGAATTATCCCAATCATTCTTAGCTTTCTTTTCATCACCTGCAACAATCCACCCGATTCTGATCTTATTGAATGGCAGCAAAACAAAACCAAATGGGAAAAAATAAACCTATCGGCCTATTTTTTCAATTTTCGAGCCAGTTGCTACTGCATAGATGAATGGGTAAAAGAAGTAACCATCACTGTGACTGCAGATACAATATCCTCTGTTTTATTTACAGATAACCAGCAAACGCCTACTCAAATCAAAACGAATCAATGGCATACGGTGGACAAACTATTTGATATTGCAAAGTCATTTTTGGATGAAGCTTACACATTCGAGTTAGAATTTGATTCAGAATTGGGTTACCCAACATTAATAGCGGTGGATTGGCTGAAAGATGCGGTAGATGATGAGGTTACTTATTTTGCTTCAAACTTGCATTATGAAAAAAATTAACTAAAGGATAAAACCATGAAAAAAATATGTACTTTACTACTTTGTTCTGGCTTATTTGGTCAAAACATTGGCTCCATCGATGCAGTCGAAAATGTATTGGATAATCTCCACCTCTATGCTGCGGAAGCCAATTCCAAAAAGTATATGGCTCTTTTTTCAGAAAATGCTGTATTCTTTGGCACGGATATTAACGAACGATGGCCCAAAGCAGAATTTGATACCTATGCCACCAAACGGATGGCCACTGGCACAGGCTGGACCTACGTCATGACAGAAAGAAATGTATTTTTTTCGGATGATGGTAAAACCGTCTGGTTTGATGAAATTTTACACAATAAAGGGTATGGCGATTTTCGCGGGACAGGTGTATTAAAGATTGTTGATACCGAATGGAAGATTGCACAGTA
>DKLW01000009.1:0-6097 GCA_002455835.1 Fidelibacterota bacterium UBA6630
GAAGATTTAAATAAGCGATGTGAAAGACGGATGGCAGTGTTAAACCCATTGAAAGTAGTGATTACCAATTATCCAGAAGATGAGTCGGAAACATTAAGTGCGGTAAATAATCCAGAAAATGAATCGGCAGGTCGTCGGGAAGTGCCATTCTCAAAGGAATTATTTATAGAGCGTGACGACTTTATGGAAGACCCTCCGAAGAAGTTTTTCCGTCTCGGCCCCGGAAGAGAAGTGCGACTTCGATATGCATATTTTATTACATGTAATGATGTCATTAAAGATGATAATGGAACTATTACTGAGTTGCATTGTACTTACGATCCTGAAACTAAAGGTGGTAATGCCCCCGATGGACGGAAAGTAAAAGCTACATTGCATTGGGTCTCAGCACATCATGCAGTGAGTGCTGAGGTGAGATTGTATGATCGCCTATTTAAGGTGCCGTCTCCTGATGGGGAAGAAAATTTTATTGATGCTCTAAACCCAGAATCCCTCAGGGTGATGAATGGATGCAAGCTAGAACCATCATTGAGCGATGCTAAAGTGGGCGATCCTGTCCAGTTTGAGCGATTGGGGTATTTTTGCAAAGATTCAGATACAAACGAATTCCCAATCTTTAATCGAACCGTTCCCCTGAGGGATGCTTGGGCTAAGATTGAAAAGCAGAATCAATCTGGACAGAAAAAATAGCATTGAGAATGGACATCAAAACCTCATAACTTGAACATTCATGCGCACGAAAAATAAATCCCTTTTTACACTTATTTTGGTCTGTAGCATTCTGGTTGCTTCACCGCCGGTGCTGAATGTTTATGTTATTCCATTTGATAATATTAAAGATGATGTGGCCATCAGTTGGCTGTCCGATGCCTTTGCAGAAATGGTGAATAAAGAGCTGAGCCAGCATGACCGCATCTATTTAAAAGATAAGGCAGGACTCGAAGAAGTAATGACCAATCGATCATTATTGCTCCAGCAACGCCCAGGGTCGAAAAATTTACTCATGCTGGGGAAGTTTGAACGATCTTTAGCCAAAATTTCTATTTCACTTCAGTTGATCGATATTGCATCTTGGGATGAATTGGATCGCCGGAAAATGCGGGGTGATTATAATGATGTTACGGGCATGAATCGCCTGCTCACGGAATCAGTAAATATGATGCTCACACCTTATTTACCCAAACCAATAAAAAGTCCATATCCGACTTTGACTGAAGGAAAGCGGATGCGCACGCCGCCCACTTATGCCGAAAAAGCAATTGATGTGAGTTCATCCATTGATGACGCCATTTTAGAGCTAGAGAAAAAGCTGGATCTCAATATCGGTGCGAGAGGGGAAGAAGACCCAAAAGCATTACGTGAGGAAAATGGAGAGTGGGTTCTGGATATATCCCCAAAAAGTTATGAAGATTCCCGTCCAGAAAATCAATTTAACACCACCATGATGGTAGATGTACTGGGAAACCTTATGTCCAATCCTTATGAGGTAAAATTAGAGCGCCCAAAGTTCAATTATGATCCGGATAATCGAAAAGAATTCCAAATTAGTTTACCTGTCCAATACCAATTAAAGGGCAGTATCATTAAAGATATGCTTAAGTCATTGCCCTATTCTGGATTGAAGCAGGATGGGAATTTGACTGTGTTTTATTTCAACCGCGATAAATATAATTTCCCAAAAGACATTTCCGAAAAAATACAATTGGGTACCTATCGATCCATCCCTGTTGTGCAGCTTCTAGATCAAACAGGGAAACCTTTGGCTGTATTGGTGGATTCGCCTGATCAAGGTATTCATGAGTTGCAAAGCAAACGTGTCTTGTTTAAACCATTTCGATTTTTCTCTCAACTTATAGATTTTGCTGTAGGTGGCTGGTCAATGCAAGTATCTCTTGAAACAGTAGATATTCCCGTGGAATACATGTTTAAGATGGATGTGAAATCAGCCAATAAGATCAGTCGCGTCAGTCTCAAGTTCATTCCTGAGAATGAACTTCACACCTTCCTCAATAAAATACTCTAATCCGTTCGTTATGATTAAACGATTATTGTTAATCGTCATCATTTTGGAAAATATTTTGAAGAAATATATTTTAGCGATCACGGCAATTACATTTTTATTTTTTTCCTGTGAAGATAAATCCAGCGACAGCCCGCAAGTGCCTGACATCATCATCATTTCACCAGGGGTGGGGCGCATTATTTTACAGCCTGGACAAACTATTCAGTTTACAAGCCGGGTTTTCGATAAAAATAATCAGGAAATTATAGATGTATCAGTGGTTTGGTCTTCTGATAATGATGCGATAGCAACTATCGATGAAAATGGCATTGTAACCGCTGTTAAAGAGGGGATCGCCACCATAATGGCCACTCTCGAAACGATACAATCTATGCGAGAAGTAATCGTCAGCACTTCGAAAAAAAGAGTGTTAAGTGAATTATTCACTTCCAGTACATGAGGATCATGTGCATCCGCGGAGCGGATCCTAATGGCGGCGAAAAAACCGGGTACTGTAAATTATGTTGGTGAGGCCGTTGACACAATGTGGACGATCATTTCCTATCATGTCTGGTGGCCGGGACAGGGGAATGATCCAATGTATCTTGCCAATACAGACATGAATCGTGCGCGAAATAATTATTATGATAATAATTATACACCTCACATGTTTACCAATGGGAAAAGTTCAGGTTCTAGTACGACCAATTGGAAAAATGATCCCAAAGACTATATAGGTGAAAATGGATTGTATGATATATCTATTTCAGGTACTCAAACAGGGGATGAAATTAGCTTTGAGGTGAAAACATCATCTGTTACAAGTGTAGAGTCAGATGAGAACATACGTCTTTTTATTGCCACAGTTATGGGAAACGTGAAATATGATAATTCACCTAATGGATTAAGGGATCATCATGATGCAGTTATCGAATTGGTTTTAGGGAATATGGGAAAGTCCATTAAATATATCTCCGGCGTAGAATATGTAGAATCTATCGATTGGTCCATGCCCAGCAATTGGGTAAACCATTCTCAAATCACCTGGAAAAGTGAAAATCTAAAAGTCGTGGCATGGATACAAAATTATTCTACGAAAACGATTCTCCAAGTGGCGGAATTTGATTTCGAATAAAATATTCATTTAATCTTTTTGGCGACCATAAGGAACTGTTTAAATTCTCAAACCTTTTTAAGGGATTTTATTGGAGTGTCCTCTAACGGTAGGACATAAGGTTCTGGTTCTGAGGGTTAGGGTTCGATTCCTTGTACCCCAGCGACCCGCTAAAATAAGAATTATGCGCCCGTAGCTCAATTGGATAGAGTGTCTGGCTACGGACCAGAAGGTTGGGGGTTCGAATCCTCCCGGGCGTACTTCAAGCCATCTTAGAAATAGGGTGGCTTTTTTATTCATTTCAGTTAATCCGATTACTATATTCTCTTCTTAATATAGGAGGATTCAATGCGTAATTCATGCCGCGCGCTATTTTTAATTTTATTTTCATGGACTTTAGTCTTTGCTCAGGATTCAAAAAATGATATTTGGGCCGATGAGAATTTTGATGGGTTAGAATTCAGAAGTATTGGTCCTGCGCTCATGTCTGGCCGTATCGCTGATATTGCTATCCACCCGAAAGATGAATCTATTTGGTATATTGCTGTGGGTTCCGGCGGTGTTTGGAAGACAGTAAATGCCGGCGTTACATGGACACCTATATTTGACGATCAAGGCTCCTATTCCATTGGATGTGTAACTATCGATCCAAGCAATCCACACATCGTTTGGGTGGGGACTGGCGAAGATCAGGGTGGCCGTCATTTCGGATATGGTGATGGTGTATATCGTTCTGATGATGGTGGAAAAACATGGGCAAATATGGGCCTGAAAGATTCCGAACATGTATCCAAGATTGTGATCCACCCCAATGATTCCAATATTATTTATGTTGCGTCACAAGGACCCCTTTGGAGCAAGGGAGGAGATAGGGGTGTATTTAAATCCACTGATGGTGGAAAAAATTGGTCATTAATACTCAGTGATAATGAATGGACTGGGGCGACAGAATTGGCGTTAGACCCTAGAAACCCCGATCGAGTTTATGCGGTGCTTTGGCAGCGCCATCGGACGATTGCGGCTTATATGGGCGGTGGCCCCGGTACGGCCATTTATCGTAGTGAAAATGGAGGAGAGACCTGGAAAAAATTAACTCATGGTTTGCCCGAATCGAATATGGGTAAAATTGGGTTCGATATATCAAAACAGAAACCAGATATTCTTTATGCAGCTATAGAGCTTGATCGTAGAACTGGTGGCGTTTTTAAATCGCTAGATCGCGGTGAAACATGGATAAAACAGTCGAATGCTGTATCTGGTGGTACCGGCCCCCATTATTACCAAGAGTTGTTTGCGTCACCTCATCATTTTGATCGACTTTATCTCACCGATGCAAATATGCAGATTTCAAATGACGGCGGTAAAACCTTTTATCGGATGAATGAACGGAATAAACATGGTGACAATCATGCCATAGCCTTCAAAAAAAGTGATCCTGATTATTTGCTTTTGGGGACTGATGGAGGCGTCTATGAGACATTTGATCACACTAAAACATGGCGATTTATGGCCAATTTACCCCTCACCCAATTTTATGATGTTGCGGTGGATGATGCGGAGCCATTCTACAATATTTATGGCGGTACACAGGATAACAGTACTGAAGGTGGGCCATCTAGAACCGATACGCACCAGGGTATTGAAAACGCCGATTGGCGTGTGGTGTTGAATTGGGATGGCCATCAACCTGCAACAGAACCGGGAAATCCAGATATCATATATGGTCAGCGTCAACAGGGTACCTTGGCACGAATTGACATGACTACCGGTGAAGTGACAGATGTCCAACCTCAGGCCAAAGATGGAGAACCTATCGAACGTTTTAATTGGGATGCACCCATATTGGTAAGTCCGCATAAACCGACAAGACTGTATTTTGCCTCTCAGCGTGTATGGAAATCTGAAAACCGTGGTAATAGTTGGACGCCGATTTCCGGGGATCTAACTCGGGATGAAAATCGATTTGACCTCCCCATAATGGGATCAAAACAAAGTTGGGATAATGCATGGGACGTGAGTGCCATGTCAAATTATAATACAGTTTCCGCATTGTCAGAATCCCCAGTGAAAGCGGGATTGATCTATGCGGGAACAGATGATGGCTTTATAAATATTACAGAAAATGATGGTAAATCGTGGCGAAAGATTGCTGTAAAAAAACTGCCCGGCGCACCGGATATGGCGTATGTGAATGATCTAAAAGCAGATAATTTTGATGTAAGTACAGTCTATGCCGCCTTGGATAATCACAAATATGGGGACTACCAACCTTATGTATATAAAAGTACAGATAAGGGCAAAACCTGGAAGTCCATTACATCTAATTTGCCCGATCGAACATTAACATGGCGGGTTGTACAGGATCATGTGGATAAAAGTCTATTATTCGCTGCGACCGAATACGGTATTTACTTTACAGTGAATGGCGGCGGAACATGGTCCAAACTCAATGGAGGTGTGCCTACAATTTCATTTAGAGATTTGGCCATTCAGAAAAGAGAAAATGATCTTGTTGGTGCCTCATTTGGAAGAGGATTTTATGTATTTGATGATATATCCGTTTTTCGCGGTATCTCTAAAAATCAACTGCAATCCGAAGGTACCCTGTTTCCGGTTCGAAAAGCATGGTGGTATGTGAAGCGGCCTCGTTTGAGTTTTAATGATCCATGGAACGGGCCAAAAGGAAGTCAGGGGGACGGATACTTTGTCGCGCCCAATCCGCCTTTTGGGGCAGTATTTACCTATCATATCGGGAAAGGATTTAAAACTAAAAAGGCGAAGCGTCAAGCTGAAGAAAAATTAGCACTATCAAAAAAGAAATCTGTTGGATTTCCTGGGTGGGATGTTGTGGAGACCGAGCGAAGGGAAGTAGACCCAAAAATCATTTTTGAGGTAAAAAACAGTGAAGGTGATGTGGTTAGAAGACTAAATGGGCCAGTAACAAAAGGATTTCATAAAGTAGCTTGGGATTTAAGATATCC
>DKLW01000069.1:0-5398 GCA_002455835.1 Fidelibacterota bacterium UBA6630
CAAAGCCAAAAAGAAGGTTTACCGCAAAGAGAAAGACACAGATGCTTTATTAGACGCAAACGAAGTTAAACCGATTAAAATCGCAGAATTTTCCAATGTGGATGAATTATCTAAAATATTCGAAACACAATCTAGTGATGTAATTCAAAAATGTATGGGGCTGGGTATTCTAGCCACTATTAATCAGCGGCTGGATTGGGATGTAATTGAACTTCTAGCTGAGGAATATGGATTTGCTGCTGAAAAAATGAAGGATGTGGGAGACGAATTATTTTCACTTGAAGAAACATCTGAAGATATTGAAAAAGCGGTTGAGCGGTCTCCGGTTGTAACGGTAATGGGCCATGTAGATCATGGTAAAACATCCCTGCTTGACTATATCCGTGAAACCAATGTAGTCGGAGGTGAATCAGGAGGAATTACTCAGCACGTCGGTGCATATCGCGTTGAATTAAAAGATGGGAATGCAGTCACATTTTTAGATACACCTGGCCACGAAGCATTTACGGCTATGCGTGCACGGGGAGCCCAAGTGACGGATATTGTTGTGGTCGTGGTGGCAGCGAATGATGGTGTAATGCCTCAAACTGTCGAAGCTATAGACCATGCAAAAGCTGCAGGTGTTCCTTTGGTGATAGCCATTAATAAAATTGACCTGCCTGACATTGATTTAGAACGTGTAAAACGTGAATTATCAGAACATAATGTATTGGTTGAAGATTGGGGTGGAAAAGTACAAGCCATTCCGATTTCAGCAAAAACCGGTCAAGGTATTGATGATTTACTCGCATCAATGTTGCTAGAGTCTGAAATGCTTGAATTGAAAGCCAATTCAGATACGCTCGCTAGGGGCACAGTGGTTGATTCAAAATTGGATAAAGGGCACGGCCCTATCGCTACCGTGCTCATCCAAAAAGGAACACTGAAAATTGGCGATCCATTTATTTGTAATAATATTCCCGGCAAAGTACGTGCCATGATGAACGAACGGGGGCAGCGAATTAAAGAAGTTGGACCATCCCACCCTGTACAAATACTTGGGTTTGAACAAGTACCGCAATCTGCAGATATATTTGCAGTGGCTGAGGATGAAAAAGAAGTTAAACGTATCGCATCTGATCGCCAGCGATTGAAGCGTGAAATAGATGAGAAAAAGATTGCAGCACAATCCTTGGATGCCATGTCTGCACTTATTAAAGAGGGTGCCATCAAAACACTGCCTATAATCATTAAAGGTGATGTGGATGGATCAATCGAGGCCCTTTCAGAACAATTAGAAAAAATTGCTCATGATGAAGTTGGCGTTCAAGTGATTCATAAAGCGGTGGGTATTGTTTCCGAATCGGATGTATTGCTTGCGGCTGCTTCTAATGCAGTAATTATTGGCTTTCACGTGCAAGTGTCTTCCAATGCAAAATTGCAAGCCCATCAAGAAGGAGTGGATATCCGAACCTACAATGTAATTTACAATGCGGTTGAAGAGGTGACACTTGCCCTTGAAGGACTACTTGAGCCGGAAGAGGTTGAAGAAAATTTAGGTCGAGCCGTTGTTCAGGCTGCATTTAAGATACCAAAAATTGGTTTTATCGCTGGATCGAAAGTACTAGAAGGTACGATTGTAAGAAACGCCAAGGCGCGCGTCATTCGAGATGATGAAGAAATCGCATCAGGTGAAATCAATTCATTGAAGCATTTAAAAGATGATGCGAAAGAGATCCGAGAAGGTTTCGAATGTGGGATTGGTGTTGATAATTTCTCCAAATTCAAAGAGGGGGATATTATTGTGTGCTATGAAATCAAGTCGATAAAGAGGACGCTAGAAGTTAATTGAGAAGCGAACGACCCTATAAAAGAACAGATCGGGTCGCGAATGAAATCCAAAATATTTTAGGACAAATTCAGACTCAGTATATTGATTTATCCAATTTGGGTTTTATTACATTTTCCCATGTCACTGTTTCTCCCGATCTTAAACATGCAAAAGTCTTCTTTAGTGTAGTCCAGAAAAAGAAATCTATTCCTGTAATTGAAACTGAAATAAATGCAAAAGCAAAAGCATTTCGCAAATATTTAGGGCAGGAATTGTGCATTAAATATACCCCTCGATTAAAATTCTTTTACGATGATACTATGTCTTATGCTCAAAAACTGGATAACATATTCCACGATTTAGATTCAAAAGATTAAATGATTTATAATATTTATAAACCTGTGGATTGTACCAGCTTTGATGTAGTGAAGAAAATCCGCAGTATCACTAAAGAAAAAAAAGTAGGGCACGGCGGAACGTTAGATCCATTTGCAGAAGGTGTGCTCATTATTGGCACAGGAAAAGATACAAAATCTTTAACTGAAATATCGGGAACTGTAAAGTCCTATCGAGCTATTTTAAAATTGGGTGAAAAAACTGAAACGATGGATAATGAAGGACCGGTAATAGAGAAAAGGACAATTCCCGATTTAACGACGGATTTTATCCATTCCGTAATTAAAGATTTTAAAGGTAAATATACCCACATACCGCCCATGTTTTCAGCAAAACGTATTGACGGTGTTCGTTTATATAAATTGGCGCGTCAAAATAAAACGGTCGAACGCAAGCCAGTTACGGTGAGAATAGAACAAATAGACTTAAACACATTCGATGGTGAATATATTGATTTTTCTGCTACTTGCTCAAAAGGCACTTATATTCGAGTTCTAGGGCAAGATATTGCAGAAAAATTAGGTACAATAGGCCATCTCGTTAAACTTGTCCGGACACGAGTGGGTGAACACCATATTGAAGAATCAGTTCCGATTAAAATATTTAAAACATCATGGATGTCTACCGCGCATTAACTGAAATACCCAATTTGCCCGGTTCTGTTGTTACCATGGGTACTTTTGATGGGTGCCATCGCGGCCATCAGGAAATTATTAAAAAAGTGGTTTCTATGGCAGTATCAAAAGGAGCTCATTCTGTATTGATTACCTTTGACCCTCATCCCCGCCATGTGTTGCAATCAGGGGATAAATTGCCCATGCTGATGCATATTGATAAAAAGCTGGAAATTCTCAAATCACTTCGTCTTGACACTGTGTTAATTACCCCATTTGACGATTCTTTTTCAAAAATAACGGCTAGTCAATTTCTTAGCGATGTAGTGGTTAAGTATTTTGACCCAACCACGGTGATTGTAGGGTATGACCATCATTTTGGGTATGAGAGGGAAGGGTCCCCCGAATTTTTAAAAACATACGGTGAAAATCATGGATTTGATGTAGATGTGATACCACCGATTTCAGATGAAAATGTCAGACTCTCCAGTACGCATATTCGGAATTTGATTAAAAATGGATATGTACGGCGGGCATCATTTGAATTGGGATGGGTATACGGATTTAAGGCCAAAGTCATTCATGGCGCAGGGCGAGGTAAAGAGCTTGGATTCCCCACTGCAAATTTCATTCCGGAAGAAAAAAACCAGTTGATTCCAGTCAACGGAGTCTATTTTATCCGTGGAAGGATTAATGGGAATAATCTATACGGTATGTGTAATTTAGGAATCCGTCCCACATTTGATGAGACGGAATTTGTGATGGAGGCTCACTTCTTTGACTTATCCTCATCAAACATCTATGGAAAAATAATAACTGTAGAATTTTTAGAACGGATTCGAGATGAAGTAAAATTCTCGAACTCCACAGCTTTAATTGAACAATTAAATAAAGATAAACAGATCTGCATGAGATTGATGCAGAAGTATAAATAGGAGACAAGATGTCCTTAACAAACGAACAAATACAAGAAATTGTAAAACAATTCGGTAAAGATGAAAAAGATACTGGCTCGTCTGAAGTGCAAGTTGCTTTACTCACAGCAAGAATCAGATCGCTTACTGAACATGCAAAAGCGAATAAAAAAGATAACCATTCCCGACGTGGATTGGTCATGCTGGTATCTCAGCGAAAAAAACTATTAAAGTATCTTCGCCGTACCAAGCCTGAGTCTTACTTGAATGTGACTCAAGAACTAGCAATTCGCCGTAACTAAGAGAGAACAAGAGAATAATAATGAAAAAACAAGAAATGAATCTCAATGGCAGTGCGCTGTCAATTGAAACTGGACAGGTTGCACGTCAATCATCCGGATCAGTTATCGTAAGACATGGCGAAACAGCCATACTGGTAGCTGTAAATGCGGCGAAACAAGCACGTGAAGATGTGGATTTTTTCCCTCTACAAGTGGAATATAGAGAACGCCATTATGCCGGTGGTAAAATACCGGGTGGATTTTTTAAACGAGAAGCACGGCCTTCGGAGCACGAAATATTAACCAGTCGATTGACTGACCGTCCGATTCGCCCGCTTTTCCCAAAATCATTTAGAAACGAAACACAAGTTATCATCACGGTTTTATCCAGTGATGGTGAAAATATGGCCGATACATTGACCGGTGTAGGTGCATCTGCTGCACTAATGATTTCTGATATACCATTTAATGGTCCTATCGCCACTGTGCGTGTGGGACGTATTAATGGTGAATTTGTTGTGAACCCTACTCGCACACAAATGGAAGAATCGGATATGGAGATTATTGTCTCTGGAAATGAAAAAACCATTGTGATGGTTGAAGGTGAAGCAAAGCTTATTACAGAAGAAGAATTCTTAGAAGCCATGAAATTTGCACATGGACCTATCAAAGAATTAATTGCATTACAAAGCAAACTGGTTTCTGAAATTGAAGTAGTCAAGCGGGATATCGTTGAAGAGGAAACGGATACTGACTTAGAAAAAGCCATTTCTGATTTGGTATCATCAAAAATAGATGATGCCATTAAAACCGGAGACAAGCATGACCGTGAAGCCAAGATTGATGTATTAAAAACAGAGGCAGTAGCTGCGTTTGAAGAATCTCATCCGGAGTCTGAAAAAATAGTTTTGGGATTCGTTAACGATCAGTTAAAAACAGCATTCCGCGAACAAATATTGTCTGATGGTGTTCGGTCTGACGGTCGTAAAACAACAGATATTCGTCCCATTACTATCGAAACAGGTATGCTGCCTAGAACACATGGGTCTGCCCTATTTACACGAGGAGAAACACAAGCAATTGTTGTTTTGACTATGGGTACCCCCAGTGATGAGCAAATTATCGATAGTATGGATGTAGATGCGAAGAAGAAATTCTTTCTTCATTACAATTTCCCCCCTTACTGTGTAGGGGAAACCGGTCGAATTGGATTCACCAGTCGTCGTGAAGTGGGTCATGGAAACCTTGCAGAACGTGCAGTGAAAGAAGTCCTGCCTGATTATGATGATTTCCCATATACAGTGCGTATTGTATCTGAAATCACCGAGTCTAATGGATCTTCATCCATGGCATCCGTTTGTGGTGGATCATTGGCATTGATGA
>DKLW01000069.1:5707-5851 GCA_002455835.1 Fidelibacterota bacterium UBA6630
GTGGTGGATCATTGGCATTGATGAATGCGGGTGCGCCTTCAAAAGGACATGTTGCTGGTATTGCCATGGGACTCATCAAAGACGTGGATCGCCATGCTGTACTGAGCGACATCCTTGGCGCTGAAGATCATTTAGGTGATATGG
>DKLW01000075.1:0-4286 GCA_002455835.1 Fidelibacterota bacterium UBA6630
GATTCATTTTAAACAAATCTGTTTAAACGCAACTCAACAGTAATTAGGACTTTTTATGGCACTACGATGCGGCATCGTGGGGTTGCCTAACGTAGGTAAATCCACTATTTTTAATGCCCTAACGGCATCTTCCGTTCCGGCAGAAAATTATCCATTCTGCACCATTGAACCCCATATAGGCATTGTGCCTCTCCCCGATGATCGATTGGCCGAGCTAGAAAAAATATTTAATCCGGAAAAAGTGACCCCTGCAGCGGTTGAATTCACCGATATCGCCGGATTGGTGCGCGGCGCAAGCAAAGGGGAAGGGCTAGGGAATCAATTTTTGAGTCAAATCCGTCAAGTAGTCGCTATCGTACATGTGGTTCGTTGTTTTGAAGATGATAATGTGGTCCACGTCGAAGGAGGGGTTGACCCGGTCAGGGATGCAGAACTAATCGAAACTGAATTACTCCTTGCCGATTTGGATACATTAGAAAAAAGTGTATATCGCCTCACTAAGTTGGCAAAAAAAGAAAAAGGTGCCCAAAAAGAATTGGATGTGGTTTCCCGATTAAAGACCCATTGCGACGCAGGGAATATGGCTCGGACCTTTGAAGCAGATTCAGAAGAGAGCGCCATTATCCGTACTCTATTTTTATTGACACGAAAACCCATTCTTTACGTAGCCAACGTGGATGAAGATGAAATTACCCACGATAAGCGGAACCCTTATGTGCGGGCCCTTTTTGATTTTGCCAAAAAAGAGAATAATTTAGCCATTAGGCTCTGTGGAAAAATTGAACAGGAGATTGCTATTATGGACGATGAGGAGAAATCCATGTTCTTGGAGGAATACAACCTCCCTGAACCGGGATTGAATAAACTAATACATGCCGGGTTTAATCTCCTCGGGTTGGAGACCTATTTTACTGGGGGCCCGACTGAAGTCCGGGCTTGGACCATTAAACAAGGTGCCTCTGCACCGGAAGCGGCAGGAGAGATTCATACTGATTTTCAAAAAGGTTTCATAAAAGCAGAAGTGATCAAATACGATGACTTGGTGCGTTTAGGTTCAGAAAAAAATGTAAAAGATTCAGGGTTAGCTCTCCTTCAGGGTAAAGAGTATACCGTCCAAGATGGGGACTGTATATATTTTCATTTCAACGTATAGGTAATGACATGTGGTTCTTTATGATCTTATCCTACATCATGGTTGCCCTTTCAGGCATTGGTTTGGGCCTAGTCGGTCTAAATCATTATTTTGATTTTTGGGCACGGAATCACATTACCTTGGACCTTTTGGTCAGCATCATTTTTATTGCAGCACAAACCTTGGTTATGTTCTTTTTCGTGGGAACCGGTGTTAATGTTCGGGAGTACCTTGAATCACATCCTGAATTGGGAAAAGATTTATACCAACAAATGTTTGCCATAAAAAGAAAACTGTATCCACCCACCATGATGGTTACCGTTTTATTTATGACCATGGTGATTATAGATGGTGCCTACTTCATTGGGAAGATTTCAGAAGGGTGGTTCCATGGTTTATATCTTGTTACTGTTTATTATTTTTATAAAGCCACGGCGGTTCAGCATGCTTCATTCAGAGAAAGCACTGAAATTGTTTTGGCCATGACAAAAATAGAACGGTCCGATTCTTAAAGGATTCCATTTGCATTTAACATTAATTTCTCTACTGTTATGAAATACGCAATTGTAACAGTTATTTCTCCTTTTTGGATGTACTGAAAAAACCCAGGTTGGAAGAAAGGTCAAATTTATAAAGTCGAACCCTTAAATCAGCCAACCGGCTCTAACGCCCCCGGATTTACAGAAGTCAACCCCTCAGAAACAGGTGTTGTTGCTGCCAATAAAATTGGCCAAAAAGAGGTTATGGAAAATCAGCATTTGATGCATAGATCCGGCGTGGCACTCAGGGATGTAAATGGGGACGGATGGGTGGATATTTATATATCTCGGATTCGGGAGTCAAACATTCTCTATATCAATAAAGGCAATTGGACCTTTGAAGATCAAACCGTATCTGCCGGTGTGGCTTGTGAAAACTGCTATTCGACCGGCTCTACTTTTGCTGATGTAGATGGTGATCGAGATCTGGACCTTATTGTGACGGCCCTGGGTGGACCTAATAGTGTCTTTATCAACGATGGAAATGGCACCCATATAAAAATAAAATGGCCCGATGGGTCTGAATCTACCGAGCCATTAAAAGGAAATAATTTAACCGTTACCTATAGCGGCAGTTAATCTGCCATTTTCCAGAAGGCGATACCGCCTGCCTGTTTTCCAATTTCTGCAATAGCAACCGGCTTGAGTGTTTTCAGATCGAACACCTCAACAGCGCCCGGCTCTTTACCAATACCCTCTACACTTACAAATGCATAGCGGCTATCTGGTGAAATGGAAACACCGTGTGTGACTTTTCGTGTATTATTGAATTTGGCTATTTCCTTCCCTGTAGATAAATCCCATACACCTGTCTTAGCTGCACCCTTGTAGGTAATGACCAAGTATTTACCATCATTAGTTACTTCACAGTTATAGGGACCTTTATCTGTTTTAAAGGTGCGAGTCACTACCCATTTTTTAACATCCACCTCTACCACATTATGAGTCCCATTATTTACAACATAGAGTCGATCATCTTTTGGATGAGGATAGACCCAAGTTGGTTTTTCTGGGGGCATTTTATGATTCATTTTTGTCATAGAATCTTTTTTATTACTACCCATATTCATTTTACTATGATCCATCTTTTTCATATTATGACCCATGTGATTGCTCATACTTTTCATCTTTGGCTCTGTGGAGAGAGTCCTTGTCACTTCCATTGACATAGCGTCAATTTCATATAGAATACCTGACATCATGGCAACAGAATAATGTTTTAATCCATTGTTAAGTAAGCGGGAACCGTGGGGCATGATTCCAGTTTCTACACGATCTATTTCTATCATTTCATCCGGGTCCACAATAGATACTGTACTAGATTCAGAGTGGCTGCCATGTAGATTGAAGTTCACGATGTATAGTAATCCTGTGGCATTCGATATTCCCATAGTGGCCGGAAACAAACCTAGTTCTACTCGGTCTACCATTTCATCTGATCCCGTTTTGTATTTATAAAGGTGACCATAGGGCATGCCGTGAGCCATGGATAAATACCAATATTCTCCATCTGGTGATACGGAAAGACCGTGGGGCCCTTCAATTTCCAGTGGCCATACCCCCACTGGAATACGTTTTTCCACGTGGGCGGTTTTACCATCAAAGCGGATTAATGCAACTTCATCTTCTGACTCAGCAGCAACATAAATATAGTAATCTTTCGCAATTACTGTACTTATACTGAGTATTGCAGAGATTAATATATATTTTATTTTTTTCATGATTCCCCCTAGTTTGTTCCTAAAGGCTCATCTTCGACCAAACGAACAGCCCATAGACCATTATTTAGATCCGCAAAATAAATTAATCCTTTGTATGGAATTACTCCCCATACATTAGTTTGATTAGCAGTGCTACCATCAGGATCTACGCCTTTAAAGAATGCTATTTCTCTACCTTGTGCATATAAATCCCCTAATAGTTCTCCCGAAATATCAAGAATTCTTATACCTCCATAATAATATCCGGCATATAAGGTGTCACCCTTAACCCAATGATTATGGGAACCAACTTCTGGTACCTGATAAACAGCTGTTTCAATTGGATTATTTATATCTGTGAAATCAATAAAGTGAAATCCACCCTGATAGATACTTTGCACTGAACCAGGAACACTTTTTGCCCATTCGTCACCAGTAATAATAAAAAATTTATTTGTTGATTGGCTTTGAAAAGGGAATGCAGCATGATTATGCCCATTGGGATCTTCTTTGCTTCCTAATTTTACTGGATTCCCTGGACTTCCTTGTCCTGCTGCCGCTAAAAATGGATTAAATTGTGTTTTATCCCGGGATTTTTCATCTATTTTTATTCCCCCTACATCAACAACATGAACACCATCGGCCCAATTAGATGAATAAGCAATTCCATTTTCAACCCAAACATCATGTATACTATGCCCTGGAGTATCTAATTCATAAGAACTTACTCGAAAAGGGTTCGTAGGGTCGCTAATATTAATAATATCATATCGTGTACCGGCACTTAATGCATAAATATGTTCTTTATGGATGAATACGTTATGGACACCTCCTGTTAAATTATCATCATATTCTTTTATGATTTTAACATTGTATGGGTCAGTAACATCCAATATCACTAATCCATTTTTTCGA